>JBHORE010000143.1:0-14104 GCA_042408415.1 Thermobaculum sp. | reverse complement strand
TCTACCAAGCCATACAGACCTATGCGATCGTAGACCACTGCCCATGGATATAGAAAGATAGCCTCTATATCAAATAGCACGAACAACATTGCGACGGTGTAATATCTTATGTCGTATCTGTGCTGAGCAGTACCAGTAGGTTTGATGCCGCTTTCGTAAGTCTCGGCTTTCACTGGATTTGGTCTCTTAGGAGAAAGTGCGTAGCTAAGAGCTAAGGCAGCTATTGCAAATGCAGCCACCAACAGGAAGAGGACTCCAATAGGCACATAATCTGTTAGCATCCCCGTACCCCTCGAGAGCAAACACTGTTCACTTTGTGAATTATATCACAATCTCTTGAGCTGATAACCAGTCCATGGCAGTTATACCACTACAGAACTAGCTTTTCCAGTTAGTCAGGTTAAAACCTCGCAAGGGGATCTTTTATCACAAGCTTACAGACCCCTCCCAACGGAAGTGTGTCTTGTACAAGTCTATATCTTTCTCAAGTTCTCTCCTAATATCTAGAGTGATCTCTCCTGACTCCCCCTCACCGATGCGATTGCCGTTTATACTATCAACACCCAACACGCCTATTACCGAATTGGTTATGAACACTTCATCAGCAGATAGAAGATCCTGTAAGTACACTTTTCTTTCCACAACAGGTATATCAAGGCGATGACTCAGTCTATCCAACAGTATCCTCCTCACAGTTCCATTCAGAGCACCAGCACTAAGCGGAGGAGTTATTAGTTTTCCTTCGTGCACTATGAAGACATTCGCACTGGTAGTACAAGCAACCTCGCCGTTGATATTAAGCATGACTGCATCGTAAGCCCCCGCCTCAGAAGCCTCTATTCTAGCCAAGATGTTGTCAATGTAGTTACAAGACTTGATACGAGAGGTAGGAGAGAGGTTATTGCGCGCTATCGATGAGACTATGAGACTTACTCTACTTGTATCTTCTCCGGATAAACGATCTTCGTGCGGGGAGGCATTTATAACCATAGTTGGTTCGGGATTTGGAGGTGGCAGGACTCCTCGTCTACCCATCCCGCGAGTAACTGTAATTCTTACTACCGCATTACTTAGTCCGTTAGCGGCAATAGTATCCCCTATGTAAACTAGTAGTTCATGATCCGTGTAATTAAAAGGTATCCGCAGGACGCTGCACCCGACCCTTAATCTTCCCAAGTGGTGCTCTACGTAGAGTGGTATACCGTTAGAAACTCTTATAGTTTCAAATACTCCATCACCTAGAGTAAAACCTCGATCGCTCGGGCTTATCCCCACATAGGATTCCTCACTAAGCAAGAATCCATTGATCCAGATCACAGCGCTCATCAGTTGATAGTTGCCCCCATGGATGCGATTATCGTGTTGGCTTTAGCCATAGTCTCGTGATATTCTGCCTCTGGATCAGAATCAGCAACTATACCCCCACCAACTTGTAGCAAGAGTTTACCGGCATCATAAATCATAGTTCTTATCACTATGCTAGTATCCATATCTCCAGTAAAGCTTAGGTATCCAATGCTTCCGCAGTACACCCCCCTCCTGAACGGTTCAAGCTCTTCGATTATCTCCATTGCCCTTATCTTCGGACATCCAGTAACAGATCCACCGGGAAAAGCTGCATAAAGGACGTCGAGTGAATCCAGGCCATTTCTGATCCTTGCTCTTACCGTACTTACCATCTGCCATACATGCGAGTATCCCTCAATAGCAAACAGATCAGTAACCCTTACAGAGCCTATCTCAGCCACTTTCCCAAGATCATTCCTAAGCAAATCCACTATCATCAAATTCTCAGCCTTGTCTTTGCTGCTATTGCCTAGCTCCAAAGCCATCGCTTGATCCTCACCAATGGTGATACCACGTGGTCTAGTACCCTTTATAGGCCTAGTCTCTATCACCCCTTCACGAATACTAAGAAACCTTTCGGGCGAGAAACTTAGAATGGCCTGCTGGGGATCTAGCTCCAGGTACGCAGAATAGGGCGCTGGAGCTCGGCTCCGCAGGTAAAGATATAGTCCCCAGGGATCTTCTAGATAGTTGGCTTGTAGCCTGTGCGAAAGGTTGACTTGATATATGTCGCCTCTTCTTATGTAATCCTTTGCCTTGAGTATCATTTGAATGTACCCTTTATGTGAAGTCTCACACCAAAACCTGATGTGTGAATCAGGAAGGTATATACTGCCCTGATCGGATGGAGACCTCTCTAGCCTTGCCAAGACTTGTTTTGCCCTCTCGTTAGCATAGGCTCCATCCCAAAGAGGCAAGCCTGTGGAAATGAGCCACGCTTCATTAGAGATATGGTCGAAGGATATAACCCAATCATAAAAACCCACGCACATATCGGGAAGAAATACATCCCTCTTCGCCAAGTTAGGTAAATGGACTAGATGACGTCCCAGATCATAACCCCAGTATCCAGCTACCCCACCTTGAAAGGGAGGTAATCCATTCAGACGCTCGAGCCTTAGGCTCGCAGTCATAGAACTGAGCAAGCCCCAAGGATCATCTTCTAAAGAGCTTTGGGATTCGGACTCAACTAGGATCTTTCTCCCATCGGATCTCATTTGGATGAAAGGATCGGCAGCAACATAGGAATACCTACCCATACGCTGGTTTGCAAGACTACTGTCAAGAAATACAAAGCCAGGTAAACCTCTTAACCTTAGTGCAGCCTCAATAGGGCTTATATTCAGCTTGATTACAACAGGGGTATACTTGTCGCCCATACAAGTCAAGTTTAGCGTGACAAGAGCATAAATACTGTAATTACAGTTGATATTACATGTGTAACAACAGTATACTATCGTGAGATAGGGGGTAACTATGAACAAAGGCGAAGAGAGAAGATCCAGGTTATTAGATATATTACGTCAAGCCGGGGCCGATCCAGTTCCAGGTTTCAAGCTTGCGGAGGAGCTGCGGACAAGTAGGCAAGCTATAGTTCACGATATAGCTCTACTCAGATCAGCAGGCGAGCCGATAGTAGCTACCAGTAGAGGGTACATGCTAGCTACTGCTCTAGCGCCGGGTATGCAGAAAATAGAGGTCGTTGTAAAGCATAGACCCGAGGACACTCCCAAGGAACTCTATAGTCTGGTGGATGTAGGCGTACGCATAGTAGACGTAGCAGTACTTCACCCTATATATGGCGAACTGAGAGGAAGGTTAGAGTTGGACTCCCGAGCAGATGTTGAAGAATTCCTTGAGAAGGTTAGCTCCTGCAAGGCACATCTTCTATCAGAGCTTACGGATGGTCTGCACATGCACACTCTGGCAGCTCGAGATCGTAAATACTTAGATGAAGCGCTAAAGGTACTGGAACAACTAGGATTCCTTATCAAGGATGATTCACAAGATGAGACTGAATTAGAAGCTTTGGCGGAGGCTAGAAGCAGATGAGCATTATCATTAGCCCCACTCCTCGTATAGAGCTTGCAGATAAGATCGAGCATCTCAAGAAGGAGCTAAATGCCGTAATCTTAGCTCACTACTATCAGGAGCCTGAGATACAGGACGTAGCCGACTTCATAGGTGATTCTCTTCAGCTAGCACAGAAGGCTAAGGGTACGGATGCTGATGTGATCGTCTTTTGCGGTGTCCACTTCATGGCAGAGACCGCGAAGATTTTGAATCCTGATAAAAAGGTTCTTTTACCCGATCTACAAGCTGGATGCTCATTGGCGGATAGTTGTCCAGCTGATGAATTCAAAGAATTCATAGAGAGGCATCCAGGACATGTGGTTGTCTCCTACATAAACACTACAGCAGCTGTAAAGGCCCTCTCGGACATAATATGCACCTCCAGCAATGCGGAGAAAATAATACGGAGTATTCCTGAGGATCAACCTATCATATTTGCTCCAGATCGACACCTAGGCAGTTACCTTATAAGAAAAACTGGACGTGACATGGTACTCTGGCCTGGTACCTGTATGGTGCATACCCTGTTTTCCGAACGGAAGATTAGACAGCTAAAAATAAGGTATCCAGATGCCGAGGTGCTGGCTCATCCAGAATGTGAGGAGAGAGTATTACAACTGGCTGATTATATAGGTAGCACAGCCAAACTGCTCGCCAGAGTAAAGGAAAGCCCTGCTCAAAGGTTCATAGTAGCTACTGAGCCTGGGATCATTCACCAGATGCAGATCCTAGCTCCTGAGAAGACTTACATTCGAGCCCCAACAGAGGGCGCCGCTTGTGAGGCTTGCAGTGAATGTCCGCACATGAGGCTAAACACCCTTGAAAAGGTATACCAGTGTATGCTCAACGGATACCCAGAAATCCAAATGGAAGAAGAGCTAAGAGTTAGAGCTCTTAGGCCCATAGAGAGAATGCTGGAGATTAGCTGATGGCTTACTACCAGAGCTTGGTAAGGGAAATAGTAAAAAACGCTCTACACGAAGATTTAGGTTATGGAGATCCGACGTCCGAAGCGACCATACCAGAAGATCTAGAAGCCTGTGGAAAAATTATAGCTAGGGAAGACTTGGTAGTCGCTGGCTTAGAAGTAGCTAGGGCAACATTTGAGGAAGTACTAGGAAACAACCTGATATTCGAGTCGTTTACTAACAATGGGTGTGCTGTTAGCGCCGACACCTGCATTGGATATGTAAGGGGATCTGCCAGAGGTCTGCTTGCAGCAGAAAGAGTAGCTCTGAATTTTCTCATGCGGTTGTGTGGCATAGCTACACTGACTAGACAATACGTAGAAGCTGTAAAGGGCACTAAAGCTAAGATTGTGGATACCCGCAAAACAACTCCAGGACTAAGAACTCTCGAAAAAGCAGCGGTAATAGCAGGAGGTGGAAACAACCATAGGTTCGGGCTTTACGATGGCATACTAATCAAAGATAACCACATATCTCTAGCTGGCGGTGTAGAGCAAGCCATTAGAGCTGCTAGGTCCAGAGCCACCCACACGTTCCGGATCGAGGTGGAAGTAGAGGATATGGATCAACTTCATGAGGCATTAAGAGCTGGGGCTGATGTTATCCTCCTTGACAACATGTCACCCCTACAGGTCAAAAAGGCAACACAGCTTATAAAAAGCTTTGATAACAGAGTAATCGTGGAGGTATCTGGGGGTATCAATCTAAGCAATGTGAGGGACTACGCAGAAGCTGGCGTAGATATTATATCCGTAGGTGCGCTGACCCATTCCGCAAGGGCTATGGATATATCTTTCGACATAACTCCAGTGATAAATCAATAAAGTGAGGATGCAACATGTTGCCCGTAGAAATAATAACTTGCGATGTCCTGGTTGTAGGCAGCGGCATAGCTGGATGTGCTGCAGCCTTAGCAGCCGCGACCCACGGGCAGCGAGTAGTTGTGTTGGCCAAGGGAAGAAGTCCTGAGGATACCAATACCAGCTATGCACAGGGCGGCATAGTGTATGTAGGGCAAGATGATTCCGAAGAGTTGCTAGTAAACGATATACTAACAGCAGCTGCAGGAGCTGGCTCGAGATCGGCTGCTGAGATCATAGCCAGGGAAGGTCCCATACTAGTTCGAAAGCTTCTGATCGAGGACCTGAAAGTTCCCTTCGACAAGGATTCAAACGGTGTACTTCACCTCACACGAGAAGGTGCCCATTCTGTACCCAGAATACTTCACCACAAAGATAGAACAGGATGGGCCATACAAAGAGCTCTTATAAATTCAATAAAAAAGTATGATTGTATAAAGATCCTTTGGGAAGCAAATGCTATAGAGCTACTTGTTACCGAAGGGGTCTGTATTGGTATCTACTTCATCCAAAGCGGCAGTTTGAATTTAGCGCTAGCAAATAAAGGTGTAATACTAGCTACAGGGGGTCTTGGAGCTCTGTTTAAGCATACTACTAACCCAGCTTATGCTACCGGTGATGGCATCGCCATGGCTTTGAGAGCTGGAGTAGACGTCAGAGACCTACATTACATCCAATTTCACCCCACAGCCCTGTATTCAGATGAAGATAGCAAATTCCTCATATCAGAAGCGGTCAGAGGCGAGGGAGGAGTAATCGTAGATTCCACAGGGAATGAATTCATAAGACATCCTCTTGGGTCATTAGCTCCAAGGGACATAGTAGCTCGCGAGATATGGACACGAATGAAGGAATCTGGTGAGAAATACGTCTATCTGGATGTGTCTGGAATTAATGAAATAAAGATGCGGACCAGGTTCCCCACTATCTTTCAAAAGTGTCGAAGTCTGGGGATAAACGTCCCGAACGATCCCATACCAATAGTACCAGCAGCTCATTACACCTGTGGAGGTGTCGTCACAGATAGTCTAGGCAGGACTAGTTTATCTAGGCTCTGGGCAGCGGGAGAAGTAGCACATACAGGTTTGCATGGAGCCAATCGCCTGGCCTCGACATCGTTGTTGGAAGGACTAGTGTTTGGCTGGAGAGCAGGGCAGGACACAGCCTTACAAGAGCCACTATCTAATTATGCAACACCTTATACCCTGCATTCTGCAGAGATATCGCATTCTGAACAGATATCAGAAGCTGAAGCTCAAAGCATACTGAGGGAAGTGAAGGATATCCTCTGGAATAATGCTGGCATTGTTAGAGATGGCGAATCCCTTCGAGCAGGGCTCGAGCGAGTACAAGTGCTCGCCAATCTTATCGAGCCAAGAAAAGGCTTCCGTGCACATAACATCAAAAGCATCTTACTGGTTGCCGAGAGGCTGATCTCCTCAGCACTTGCGGACACGGTCAATCGTGGGTGCCACTATAGATTGGATGCGGAGCTCGCGAAAGTAGAGGCCCAAAATGCTTAGCATGCCGATATATCTAGATAACAACGCCACAACTCCACTGGACCCAAGAGTCTTACAGGAGATGCTGCCTTTTCTTCAAGAGCACTTTGGCAATCCAGCTTCCACCACACATGCTTATGGGTGGGTAGCTGAAGAGGCGGTTAACTTAGCAAGAGAGAGGATAGCGCTCTCCATAGGAGCGAATCCAGAGGAGATAATATTCACTAGCGGCGCAACGGAATCCGACAACCTGGCAATATTAGGGATGATCAGACCTGGGGATCATCTGATAGTGAGCTCAGTGGAACACAAAGCAGTGTTGGATCCCGCAAGGTTCCTGCAGGCGTGCGGGGTGGAGGTAACTTTCTTAGGAGTGGATCAATACGGTCAGGTGGATCCACATGATGTGGATCAAGCGATTAAGCGCAACACCAAATTGATCTCTGTAATGCTAGCTAATAATGAAGTAGGCACCATAAACCCTATCCGTGATATCTCCGAGATAGCTCATACGTATAACATAGTCGTGCACACAGATGCTGCTCAAGCCCTAGGCAAAATACCTGTCAGTGTGCAGGAGCTCGGAGTAGATCTGATGAGTCTTTCAGCACACAAGTGTTATGGACCAAAAGGCATAGGTGCCTTGTATGTTAGGAAGTCCATAAGACACAAGCTACAACCCATCATACGAGGTGGCGGACATGAGAACGGATTAAGGAGCGGGACTCTGAACGTGCCTGGTATAGTCGGTTTTGGCAAGGCAGCTGAAATAGCTTCCGACAACATCCTAGAAGAGAAATTTAGGATACAGAAGATGCGAGATCTTCTCTGGGAGCGGATTAGCCAATATCTAACGGATATAAAGATGAATGGCCACCCAATATATAGGCTCCCCAACACGCTGAACGTAACCTTCAGAGGCATTAGTGCCTCAGAACTACTGGCTGAACTTTCAGGCGTAGCAGCCTCTTCTGGATCAGCATGCACATCAGCCCATCCAGAGCCCTCGCACGTCTTGTTAGCGATGGGAATTGAGAAAGAGGAGGCAAAGTCGTCCATAAGATTCAGCCTTGGTAGATTCAACACCGAGAGAGAGATAGAAGAAGCAGCTCAACAGATAATATTGACTGTAGACCGTATCAAGCAGTACAAGAGGACAGCGTAAAGAACCTAACCCCAAATTTCTCAAATACAATGATATCTGGAGATAAAGATATGAGATTTGGAGTCAATATACCTGCTTTTGATCGGTTGTCCAATCCCAAAGAAATAGCCAGATTAGCAAGGATGGCTGAGGATTCAGGATGGGATGGTTTCTTCATATGGGACGATCTGATTAGGGACAACGGGCCATGTGGAGATACCACGGTTTGTCTCGCCGCGATCGCAATGAGCACTACCAAAATAAGTTTCGGGCCAATGGTGATAGCGCTCCCTAGAAGACATCCGTGGAAGGTAGCGAGAGAAGCAGTGGCACTCGATATTCTAAGTGATGGCAGATTAATACTAGGTATAGGTCTAGGAGATCCTCCAGAATCCTATGAAAGATTAGGGCAAATCGGAGATATAAAATACCGTGCCAAATGGACAGATGAAGCTCTAAGGGTAATAGATCTTTTGTGGAGAGGTGAAGAAACTAACTTCAAAGGGGAATATCTAAAGGTAGATGGAGTAAGATTTACACCAGTACCAATCCAAAAACCCAGAATACCTATATGGATCGGCGGCTGGTGGCCTAATAAAGGCCCCATGAGAAGAGCTGCTAGATGGGACGGCGCCATACCTGGTAAATGGGAGCAAATTTTGTCCCCACAGGAGGCAGCAGAAATCCGAGATTTCATAGCTAGTAATCGAGACGATAGCACATCTTTCGACCTAGCAGTTAGTGGGATAACACCTCACGATGATCATACCAAAGCTGCAGACATAGTTAGGCCATACAACGAAGTAGGAGCTACTTGGTGGATAGAGGATCTAGGTCCCACTAGATTCGGTACAAGTTGGGAAATCAAACCTGAAGAGATAACGGAAATAGAGGCCCGTATCCTTGCAGGCCCCCCAAGGATCTGAACAGCACAGAAGCACGAGGGAAACCCAATAGCTTGACTATGTGCTTTTCTCAACCTTATCATTCTTTCAGAAAAGAACATAAGGCGATGAGGCTCGCCTTGAACCGCCGTTGTGCTGATGGCCTCTACCCTTTGGGTAGAGGCCATCAATTTTAATCGAGAGCCTTTATCAGGAGGTTTTACTAGCTTGAACTATCTAATAGTTGGGATAGGAGGGTTTCTAGGTGCCAATGCTAGATACATACTTGGAGGGTGGCTAGCTTCCAAGTGGTCCACTACCTTTCCATTCGAAACATTAATAATCAACATAAGCGGTAGCTATGTGTTGTGCTTATTCATGACTCTAGCCTTGGAAAGGTTTGAGATACCTATAGAGTATCGACAGTTCTTTGCCATAGGCTTTCTTGGAGCTTACACCACTTTCTCTACGCTAACTTTCGAAACCATAGAGCTCCTCCAACAAGGGAGAGTGGTGTACGCGCTACTTAATATCATAGGTAGCGGAGTGTTAGGATTACTTGCAGGCTATCTAGGAGTAATATCAGGCAGAGCTATATAATTATCGAGGGTTAAATTATGGAAGATATAAAAACCCAAAGAGGTACTACCACTACAATTCGCTCTCATGCGTTTCGGTTCATTGTACTTGTAGGGATTGTAAGCCTATTCGCAGACATGACCTATGAGGGAGCAAGGGGAATTATAGGTCCTTATCTAGCTGTTCTGGGAGCCAGTGGAGCGGTAGTAGGATTCGTGGCAGGTTTTGGCGAATTACTCGGTTACGCTTTTAGATTAGTCAGTGGATATATCAGCGATCGCACAAGGCAATACTGGCTAATCACGATACTTGGATACGTAATCAACCTGGGAGCTGTGCCCCTACTTGCCCTCACAGGCAACTGGCAACTTGCAGCCATATTGGTAATTGCTGAAAGAATGGGAAAGGCACTAAGGGTACCAGCACGCGATGCAATGCTCTCGCACGCAGCATCGCAAATAGGAACTGGCAAGGGCTTTGGCATACATGAAGCTCTGGATCAGATCGGGGCTGTAGTAGGACCTCTAATAGTTGCTGCTACGCTGTTTTTTACATCCGGCAGTTATAGGATGGGATTTGCTGTATTGGCTATACCAGCGCTTTTGTCTATAGCAACATTAATAACAGCCAGAATTATGTACCCCACCCCACACGAGCTAGAGATTAAGCAAATAGAGCTCGAAACTCAAGGACTAAGAGGGCTTTTCTGGATTTACATGTTAGCTATAGGGCTGATAGCTGCTGGTTATGCAGATTTCCCGCTTATAGCCTATCACTTCCAAAAAGCTAACCTCTTCTCACAGGACGCCATACCAATCTTATACACAGTAGCAATGGGCACAGACGCTCTAGCTGCGTTATTCCTAGGAACACTTTTCGATCGCATAGGGATGTTGTCTTTGGCGATTGGTGCTATTCTATCAGCACTTTTTGCACCACTATCTTTTCTTGGTAGCACCTATCTGGCAGTTATAGGGGTAATAATGTGGGGTATAGGTATGGGGGCACAAGAATCTATTATGAGAGCGGCAGTCTCTAGGATGGTACCAACAGATAGAAGAGGCGCAGCCTTCGGTGTATTTAATACCGGCTACGGGCTATTCTGGTTCGGCGGTAGTCTACTTATGGGAGTTTTGTATGATATCTCTATACCGCTACTGGTATTGTTCTCGGTACTGGTACAAATCGTATCAGTGATAATAATCTTGTCGTTGCGTGGAAAGTTACAACGGGCATGAGTAACTGAAAACTACCTACAGAAACTCAGGGGGTGGAGAATTGGGTCTAAAATATAAGTGAATCAGTTTTTTGGCATTATGAATGCTATTGTGTAATTATCTCTTTCCCCCTCTTGGAGGTATCTGTATGTCTAGCTCAAACTCCTATCAAAAACCTTCCACCCCCACAAGAAGAGATCAAGAGTTGAATAGGGGGACCCGCCTAGGCAAACCAACGGAAGACGAGCGATTGCTTGAAACCAGAGAGAAGATGCCGGACTTCACCGATACAGACCCATGGAGGGTCTTCCGCATCATGGGAGAGTTCGTAGAAGGTTTTGATACCTTGGCTCACATATATCCTGCAGTAGCAATTTTTGGCTCTGCAAGGGTCACAAGAGAAGACCCAATGTACCAAATGGCAAGGGATGTAGCTAGAAGGCTTTCAAGCGAAGGTTTTTCCATCATAACAGGCGGCGGGCCCGGAATAATGGAGGCAGCTAATAGAGGAGCACAAGAAGGAGGGTCACCTTCCATCGGCCTTAACATAGAGTTGCCATTTGAGCAAGGCACCAATCCTTATATAGATATATCTATAAACTTTCACTACTTCTTCGTTCGTAAGATGATGTTCGTCAAATACTCCGAAGCCTTTGTGGTCTTTCCTGGAGGGTTCGGAACCCTAGATGAGCTATTCGAAGCACTTACATTGATCCAAACTGGTAAGATCCAGAACTTTCCCTTGGTACTGGTAAACAGTCGCTATTGGCAAGGGCTAATAGAATGGCTTAAGGAGCCAATGCTAGCTGAAGGGAAGATATCTCCAGAAGACATGGACCTAATAAGGATAGCTGACACCGCCGAAGAGGTAGTACAGATAATAAACGAATGTTGGAGAAGACCTGAAGATTTACCTCCCGAACAGCAACGTAAGAACATAGCAAACCCTCAAAAGGCTGATGCACAGTAGTTTATATGCTCATGCAGTGTTATATTGTCAATAATGAGTAATAAAACAGAATCCGATATAAGAGAAAAAAACAATTCATTAGGCAAGGGGGAAAATATAAAGGCGAGGGAAATAGCCAGGATATCATCCCTCTTGAGGTCTTTTGGAGTAGCTAACCTAGCCTACGCAATAAGTCTTGCAGAGAGGCTAGATATGACGCTATCAGATTTGGCAGCCGTGGAACACATACATACTTACGGGGACTTAACCCCTAAGCAGCTAGCCAATAATCTGAAAATGAGTACCGGATCAATAACTGCCTTGCTGGACAGGCTCGAGGAGGCAGGTTACCTGCGCAGAGCCCCCCATCCTCATGATCGGAGAAGTCTGATACTTCACGTTACAGACCACGCAATAGAAGATATAAGACATGTGCAATCAGAGTTCGTCTCTGAGATACACCAGATACTGAACAAATACTCAGAAGACGAACTCCGAATAATAGAAGACTTCCTGAACAACTTAATACCGGTACTTGTCAAGCATTCTCACTATAGAAGGCTAGTTAAGCATAACGACTAGCTTAACTCTCATTAGAGGCTGGCAGCCTTAGGCTGAGTATAAACCCCAGAAGGACAAATACACCAGCTACAATCGCCGCCGTACCAGTAGCATCAGATAGGGCTGATTCTCCAGCCTTGACGATAGCTCCATATCCAGGAGTACCCCTAAGAGTAGTTAACGCTTGACCAGCAGTGCTACTTATCAAATCAACGAATCGATCCTTGGTAGCAGGAGGTAACCCAGGGATCTGTGACAACTGTTGAGCAGTTTCATGACCTAGCCTTGAAGCCAGAGTGGTTCCGATCAAGGCTATGCCTATAGCAGAACCTATCTGCCTGCTGGTACTCTGCAAGCCCGAGGCCTGTCCTGATTGGGCGGTAGGTACGTCGGAGAGAATCACACTAGTAAGTTGAGAGGTAGCAAATCCTACCCCCATGCCATAAATGATTAACGATGGCAGAAGCCTAATTCCACTTACCTGAGAGAATATTAGAGGTGCCAAAGTAAATATCCCCAGAGCCTCTAGAGCCATTCCCAGATTAACAGCCCTTCTAGCACCCAACCTAGACGCTACCCTAGGTACAAGTCCGCTGGCCACAAAAGATCCACCAGCAACCCCCAGAAGCAATAGTCCTGCCCTAAATGCTGTGTATCCCAGAGCTCCCTGTAAGAACAGCGACAGCACAAATATAATCCCAAATTCACCCAAACTCACAATCAATGCAGTAGCATTACCATAAGCAAAGCTCGGAATTCTAAATAGTCTTAGGTCAGCGAGAACTACATCTCCCCTACGGATCTTAGTTCGCTCAACCAATAAGAAAAGTGTTATACATAAAGCTGCTATCAAGGTAGCTATAGGTATTGGTGATATAGCATCATACGGCCAAGAAAATCCTAGAAGTTCAAACTTCTGCTGGGGAGTCCACCATCCGTACCTCTGCCCTTCAATGAGCCCAAATACCAATGACATAAGACCAAAGGTGAGCAATACAAATCCAGAAAAGTCCCAACCCGGTCTTATATCCTCATCCTTACTTTCAGCTATGAATAGAAGACCACCTATGAAAGCTATAGCACCTAGTGGAAGATTAATATAGAAAGCCCATCGCCATGAGAGATTAGTTGTTAACCATCCCCCAAGCAGAGGTCCCAGAGCAGCCATCCCTCCTATAATTCCACCCCATATACCGAAGGCAATAGCCCTCTCCCTTCCCCTGAAGGTAGCATTGACTATAGATAGTGTGGAAGGCAATATCATTGCTCCTCCAACACCTTGGAACAACCTCGCAAGTATTAGTAAAGACCCACTAGGAGCAAGACCGGCCAGGGCGCTAGATCCAACAAATAGTATCAACCCCAGCAGAAAGATTAGCCTTCGACCTATCCTATCTCCAAGCCTGCCTACACTTACTAGAAGCGCGGCGAACACTAGAGAATAGATGCTATTTATCCATTCAGCATCATTCAAATTTATCTTGAGATCCCTAATTATGTAAGGCACAGCTACGTTGACAATGGTAGCATCCACGATTATTAGTGAAACCCCCAGGCTTAAAAGAGCCATTCCCAGCCAACGAAACTTATAGTAACGACCAGTTTTAAGATCAGCATCTATTGACACTGGATTGCTATCCATGAGCAAACTCCTTATATTTTAGTTTATCTCTATTTTAGAGATATTTACTAGTTTCATCAAGTAATGTTTTATGTCAAATTACTCCCTTACAAGCTTGACACTGTCCACATATCAAGGCTATGCTTGCTTCAGAAGGTTGAAATTCGGCAAGTCAGGTGAATGCCTGACTTAGAAAAGAACCTTGAAAACTGAATAGGAGGTAAGGGTATGCCAGACGCGCTAACTTTCGTGATCGCTGGCATAGCGCTGGTGGTAGGCGCAGGCGCCTCTTACCTCTACCTTCGCTTCATTTCCAATAATCAGATACGCGAAGCTGAGAGATTGCGCGATAGAATATCCGAAGAAGCTGCCACAAAGCAGAAGCAAATTCTACTGGAA
>JBHORE010000138.1:0-7851 GCA_042408415.1 Thermobaculum sp. | reverse complement strand
GTAACCCGCCTTGAAGAGCTAGGATACCTCCCTAAGGTAGATGTTGCCGTAGGGGCAAAGTAGTTTTCAAGAGCGAGATTTTACTCCAGGAGTTGTTCGAATGCAGCAAGAGCTGATAGATCCCCATGGTGGAAAGTTGATCAACAGAATGGCACCGCAAGAACTGCTGGAAGACTTGCGGGCTGAAGCTGCAAACCTCCCTAAAATCCCTATAAATGCTAGAGAGCAGTCTGACCTCGATCTAATAGCAGTAGGTGCATTTAGCCCACTTGAGGGCTTTATGAGCTCGGATGATTACAGGAGCGTAGTAAATAACATGCGGCTCTCCAATGGGTTGCCATGGAGCCTGCCTGTCACGCTTTCGACCACTGAAGACGTCGCAAGATCCCTAAGTATAGGGTCAAAGGCCGCTCTAACTAGAGATGAGAAAATCGTAGCGACAATAGAAGTCCAAGACATATTTAGCTACGACAAGGTCTCTGACGCAGAAAAAGTGTTTCGAACATCAGAAGAAGCTCACCCGGGTGTGAGGGCTATGTACGCCCAGGGAGAGATACTTATCGGCGGGACAGTCACTGTTTTCGAAAGGACTCCGCTACAGTTTCCTAAATACAACCGAACTCCTGCAGAGACCAGAAGGCTAATCCAGGAGAGGGGATGGAGAACCGTCGTAGGATTCCAGACCAGGAACCCAGTCCATAGAGCTCATGAATACATACAAAAATGCGCACTAGAGACAGTAGACGGTCTACTGCTTCACCCCCTAGTAGGGGAAACCAAGAGTGATGACGTACCAGCAGATGTGAGGATGAAGTGCTATGAGGTGCTGTTGGAAAATTACTATCCACGCGATCGTGTCATCCTTGGCGTGCTACCAGCAGCCATGAGATATGCTGGTCCTAGGGAAGCTATCTTTCACGCACTTATACGTAAAAACTATGGATGTACACACTTCATAGTAGGCAGAGATCATGCTGGTGTAGGTAACTACTATGGTACCTATGATGCTCAAAAACTATTTGATGAGTTTGAGCCTTCGGAGCTAGGCATTACACCAATGAAATTTGAGCATGCTTTCTGGTGCAATCAATGCGAGGCCATGGCATCAACTAAGACATGCCCGCACCCCGAATCCAGCAGGGTTGTACTAAGTGGTACTAAGGTAAGAAATATGCTGGCCGCTGGGCAAATGCCTCCTAAAGAGTTCAGTAGGCCTGAGGTGGCGCAAATACTAATCGAAGCTTACAGATCTCGGCAATCAGTCGCGGATCTCGCATAAATCAAAAGCATAGTGTTCCCATGAGAAATCTGGCCAGACGCTCAGAAGAGTGGCATTTGAATAGAGACTGGGTAGTATTCCTGCTATCAATACTCTTCCTGATAGCAGTCAAGCTTGGGCTGGCCATACCTTGGAATGAGCTATTGCCAGCATGGGCACAAGGGGGCGCACACTTTCAAATAAGAATAGCCCTTGGGGGGCTTCTTGTTGGCATCCTCGTTGGCATGACAGGAATGGGGAGTGGAGCTCTAATGGCTCCACTCCTAATACTTATACTCAAAGTAAAACCTTCGCTGGCTATAGGCTCAGATCTTATATATGCCACTATCACTAAGGTGTTTGGAGCTTTTCAGCATTATAAACATGGATCGGTGCATGTCCGATTAACGGCGTGGTTAGCTATAGGTAGCATTCCAGGAGCGCTTCTGGGAGCTGAATCAGTAGAGCTGATTCATAGGTCTTATGGGGACGATGCCGAACGCTTTATAACCAAAGTACTCGCTGTAACTTTCATGTTAGTTAGTACGTCAATAATCTTGCGGACATTTCTTCCCATAAAAAGTTACTCTAAGGCCAACATGGAGAATTTCTCGCTAGCTAGGAAGGTACTAACCCCTATCCTAGGATTCTTTGTTGGATTTCTTGTTGGTCTGACCAGCGTAGGCTCAGGTAGTCTCCTAATGCCTATCCTGATAATGTTCTACCCAATGCCAACGTCTACGCTAGTAGGAACTGATATATTCCATGCTGTGTTATTAACCGCAGCCGCAGGAGCTTCACACCTCATGGCAGGTAATGTCGATCTAATACTTGTCAGCAACCTGCTGATTGGATCAGTGCCAGGCATAGTCCTGGGCAGCAGGCTAGTAAAGGTGGTACCTGAAAGACTGCTACGAACCATCTTGGCTATAGTACTATTTCTGACTGGTTGGAAGCTATGGCTGAATTAACGGAGATACACCCTCACATCGAAGCTGTTAGCCAGGAGATTAAGGAAACTCCCATACACGTGTTTATATGGAGAAGAGTCCAAAGATACGCTCCTGGAATACTTTTGTTGGTAGCTGTCGGCTACTTTGCGCTCGTGTGTTCATACTTTCTGACAGGGCTAAGCTATATCCCCATGTCAATACTCGTGGGAGCATTCATAAGTAATAGTTTCGGATTGCATCCGGTATTAGAAAAGGGAATCAGCACTTATGAGCTATGGCTCAAGGTAGGCATAGTCCTTCTTGGAGCTCAAGTTGCCTTCACACAGTTGGGTATATATTGGTTAAAGGTTCTACCTTCAGCAATGCTCATAGTACTATTAGGTTTCTTTATAACTCTAGTAATAGGTAAATGGTTTAGGTTACCCCGATCTCTAGCTATTCTCATAGCTGCCGGCTCCGGTATATGTGGAGTCTCGGCAATTATAAATACGTCTAAACGAATAGATGCCAGCGAAGAAGAAACAGAATATGCAATAGGCACGGTGCTAGTTTTTGGAGCTTTGGCTATAGTCTTGTACCCAATCTTGGGCAGACTCCTGGGTCTATCAGAGCATATTTACGGCACATGGACTGGACTATCCGTCAACAACACTGCAGAGGTGGTTGCTACCGGTTATACGTTGGGGGCAGCGGCCGGTGCTATAGCTATAGCCACTAAACTATGCCGCATACTCACGCTTGGAGCTGTGATCTCAATTATCGATCAAATAGATAACAAAGAAGGCACCTCAAAAGGCGCAGCTATCCGCAACATCTGGAAGCACACGCCCAAATTCATATTGGCCTTTGTGGTTTTATCTATCATTTCCAGCCTTGGCTTTTTATCGGCAGAAGATAAAACATCTCTATATAATCTATCTTCATGGTTCTTCCTGATGGCATTTGCGGGAATAGGGTTTAGACTAAGATGGAGTGACTTGAGCAAGGTAGGATATAAGCCGCTATTGGCAGGCGGTATAAGTACGCTTTTTATAGCTTCAACATCACTTATAATCTCGATGATAATATCTTAACTCAGTTCTACCCACCTATCGAAAAGCACATTATATTACGCCATGCTAAGTGCATATGCTAAAAAGCTGTCCGCAACAAAAGATGTTTTCTTGCAATTTATTATTTGCCACGAAAATAGGACACTACTAAAGTCGTAGAAGTTCCAAAGTCCTAACTAGCTGAGTGGCATATTAAGTGCTTAATATGCCACTCAGCTAAGTACAAACCAAGACCTAATAGTGTATCAGGATCGGCGTACCCACCTCTGCCCAGGAATACAACCAAGCCATCATACTATAAGGTACGTTGACACATCCGTGAGACCCAGTACGCGCGTCGCCTGGAGGCCCGGATCCATTAGTCCCCGGTCCATAAACGCTCCTCCATGGCGCATCGTGTATATAGTAGCCTCCGGATCTAAACAAAAGCGCAAAATTAGCCTTAGACGGTGGGTAGTACCATTCGGAATCCTTAGGCCATGGAGATATGAAAACCTTAGGGCTAATCTTTGATAGCACGTGGAACAAACCAGTGGGAGTAGGCAGTTCAGGTCTACCACTAGTAATTAGAGAAACCTTGACCTGCCTCGATCCCTCATATGCAGCCAAACTCTGAGAGGAAAGATTTATGTCTATCCATTTGGTGGGGAAATCTCCTTTCCAGAATGACTCATAACCCTTATGTTCCTGATCATTTGTGTTATCTTTGATGGGTTCAGCCACTATGGCGATGTGCCTATTACCGTTGATGATTGCCTTCATAGCCACCTGAGCGGTAGCTGAATAATTTATATCCATGTTCGTTACAGAATCCTGAGGTACCCATCGCCTTATCTGTTGCTCTAGAGCGCTCTCGTCCAAGTAGACTACAGTATTTTCGCCAGTTCCATACCATCTCAAGGCCAGCACCAAATCGCTCGGATCCAACCACCAAGTTCTACCGTCCAATGACATGTAGAACCTTTCCCCTGCCCAGTAGAGCATCTTATCTAGAGCGGGTTTTAGATCATCCGAGGTCACCTGAGGATAAGAAGTTGTTACATCCAAGGTAACATTCCTGGTAGGGGTAGAAGCAGCGTTGATTATCTTCTGCGTGGTGGATTCTATATTAACAGCGACTCCAACCGTCTCAGGCACGATATGGGCATAACCACCAGCTACACTGAGATAGGCATCAGAAGGGTCCTTATTGACTTGTTGGGCTATCTGGTAAACAAAGCTTCTTACACTGTCATAATCGAGAACAGGCGTTATATTCTTCCCCTTACCTTCCCAATGAAGCCAGCTCGCAAGCGTTGTTGAATCTATACTCCAGCTTCCACCAGAGTAGCTAACTGTTATAGGCTTAGATATAAGCTGGTTAGCAAGATCAACGGCAGGTCTTAGATCTGCGCTCTTGATCTTAGGCTCCCATCGCTGTACCTGAAGAGCGAATTGCCTGGTATTACCAGAGCTAATAGCAGATATCAGGGCCTTCAAATTGGTATCTATGTTTAGTCTGACACCTATCCTCGCTGGAATTATCCTTACCTTGCCGTTATCGACAGTTACCCTGGCGTTTATGGGAGAACGCTCTATGCGCTCAGCAATTCTAGATAACCACGCACGCAACTTGTTCCTAGATATGTAGGGTGTAGGTGGAGTATCATCTTGGTTCCACCTTAGCATTTGGATTAGATCTTGAGGTTCGAGAGTCCAGCTGCGATTACGGTAGAATACCTCAAAGGGTTGGCTGACCATAACGTTGGCTTTATCAACTACAGGCTTAAGACTTTCGGTGGTAATATTAGGATGGGTAACCTGCACAACCACATCTATAGTGCCACTCTTAAATGCTTCTGCTTGTATGCGCTCTGCAGTCTGATCTTCAAGAAGCGTATAACCATCTTTATGAGGCATTAGCTCGACAGACTGCGACAGAACTTTTATCCTAGCATCAACAGGGTCAGAATCTACCTCTTGACTAATATCCTCCAACCAGTTCCTAATTGGAGCTTCAAGTAGATATGGCTTAGGCAACTTACCCGAAGTATCCAACCGCAGCAGCTGCCTGACTTCAGATACCGGCATAGACCATTGCTTATCACCAAACTTCAGAGTTAGAGGTCTGTTCCAAGCAGCTACCAATCCTTTATAGATCGGTTGTAAATCGCTGTCCTTAATAGAAGGACGCGTGTATACGACCTTAAGTGATACAGTAGTACTCTTTTCGTATGCTCTCGGGATGGAATTAGAGAGACTTTTAAGGTTGGCATCTACATCTAACCTGACTCCCACTTGTGAAGTAATAAACCTGGGACCATCCTCACCTAGTATGATCTTGGCATCCCTAACTGGGCGATCAACAGTAGAAGCTATAGATTCCAGAGCATTTCTAGTCTTAGCATTATCAAGAGCTACGACAGGAGTTACTTCATGTTCCTTAAAAGGTGCCATGAAACGCTGAAACCACCTTGAGGCAAAAGCATCCGAACGGCCAAACTGGTAGGCCGAATTCACCATTGCCTGGATATCAAAATTGACTCCAAGATCTGAGGATTTTACTTGGAATCTATGTTTGTCGGCAGTGAGAACTACAGGAGACTCTAAGAGTTCATCTGCCCTAGATTGGAGTAATCTTGCGGCTTCCTGCTTAGTCTTTCCAGAGAGATCAACTCCAAGGACTTTTACGCCAGGATAAATCTTGCCAGAATAAGCGATAGCATACACACCCAAGGCAGCTAGCAAGAGCAGTATAAATGCTAGCATTCCAGCTAGTAACAGCCTACTACGATTCCAGGACCATTTAGCTAGCCCGAAGGCAGAGGGCAGAGTTCTTACTTGACCAGTTTCCATAGATCCAACCCCTACTCAAACACCAACAAGAGTGAAAATAAAATATGTTACTTTATAAGACAAACCAATAATAAATATTTATTGACTAATTGAGTGGTTCCTTTTGAAAGCCATGGTTATACCAATAGTTAAAACTGCACGAATAGCAGGAAGTTACGATGCAAAGGAGCAAAATCTATTCCAAAATTATGTATCTAAGACTAAGTCAAGGTTAGGATCAACATCTAGATCTAACTGGTCCGTCTTGCCTCGGATGTACCTATAGTAAGCTAGCCCACCTATCATCGCAGCATTATCCGTACAGTATTCAAACTTAGGAACACGTACCTTCTCTCCGAGCTCCTGCTTTATCCTTTCCCTCAGCCTTGTGTTGGCCGCTACCCCACCAGCTATGACTACCTCCTTTGCGGCAGTGTGCTCGGCTGCAGCTACAGTCTTGCGAACAAGTATATCGACCACTGACTCTTGGAATCCATTAGCCAAAGCATATACATCGACATTCTCGGAAGTCTCAACAGCCCTTAGTAGCGCTGTTTTTAGGCCGCTAAAGCTGAAGTTGAACGTTCCCGGCAACTCAGCTCTCGGTAATACAAACTCCCTTCCTTCTGCTTTCTCAGCCGCCTTCTGAATTGCTGGACCTCCTGGAAATCCCAAACCCAAAATCCTAGCGGCTTTATCAAAGGCTTCACCTGCAGCGTCGTCAAGAGTACGTCCTAGCCTCTCATAGACTCCATGATCCTTCATTAGGATGAGTTCCGTATGTCCACCCGACACTATTAGGGCAAGCAGTGGAAATTGTGGTATATGTCGAGGAGCGTTGGGATCTTCCTGCAACCAGTTGGCATATATATGCCCTTCTATATGGTTGGAGCCTATAAGAGGCAAATCCCTTGCCCAAGCTATCCCCTTAGCAGTATTAACACCAACCAGTAAGGAACCCACTAATCCAGGGCCCTTAGTTACGGCTATTGCGTCTATATCTTCCCATCCTACCTGAGCTTTAGATAAAGACTCCTCTATGGTAGGCAATATCGCTAATACGTGCTGCCTACTAGCAACCTCCGGGAAGACACCACCAAAGCGACGGTGTATATCTATCTGAGAAGCTACTATGTTTGACTTGACCAAGTAGCCATCTGCGATTACCGCCGCACTAGTCTCATCACAACTTGTCTCTATAGCCAATATGTTCATGGCACCTCCTTATCTGAAGGAGCTAAGGAGACTCCCTATCTACATGCTCTATACTCCCTCCAACATGTTCATGGGAGACATCTTTTATAGAATCATCCTCCAATATCAGCTGTCCATTCAGCTTTTCAAAAAGCTCGCGCTTGAGACTTTCAAACTTGTTGGCAAACTCATCTGTGTCTATACGGTCCGACCACATTACAAGGGCATCTTCCCCATTGTCGCTGTAATAGCGCCTTCTGTAACCGGCATTTTTGAAGGTATATTTGCGATACAGGGACTGAGCTACATGATTCGAAACCCTAGCCTCAAGAGTCATCCTATGAACACCATTTTTCCTAGCATAGTCTATAAGACTGACTAACAACAGCTCACCTAATTTCTTTCCTCTGAACTGGGGAAGAACTGCTATAGTCGTCACGTGTGCCTCCTCCCCAATGATCCAAAGCCCTGCGTATCCAATAATGGGATTTGGATTGGGTTCTAACTTCTCATCCTTTAGAAAAGGCAGGATATTCGCTAGTACACCATGCCTGGCCATCTCCCTGTCCTTAAGGGGCCC
>JBHORE010000131.1:0-20085 GCA_042408415.1 Thermobaculum sp. | reverse complement strand
ATAGCAGAGATAGCATTGATCAACCCTTCAAACTCCGATGTGTACACTGTTGAGATGGCTGAGTTTGTTGAGACCTTGGCAAAATACGTTATTCCTCCGGAATTCCCGCACCTGTTCTTTGTAGCTGGTGGAGCTCCCGCTGTGGAAAATGCTCTCAAGGTAGCGTTCGATTGGAAGGTGCGGAAGAACCTTGCAAGAGGCAAGGGAGAAAAGGGAACTAAAGTCATACACTTTAGGGAGGCCTTTCACGGCAGGCTGGGATATACTCTATCTCTGACGAACACCTATGATCCTCGTAAGTACAAGTACTTTCCAAAGTTTGATTGGCCCAGAGTCGAGAATCCCAAGCTACGCTTCCCAGTTACCACTGAGGTCATCGCAGAGGTTGAGGAAGCCGAGGAGAGGAGCGTTGCCCAGATAGAGGCGGCTCTTGATAGGTATCAGGATGATGTTGCAGCGATCATTATAGAGCCTGTGCAGTGTGAAGGTGGCGATAACCACTTCAGACCAGAATTCTTTGCGAAGCTACGCAGGATTGCTGATGAGCGCGAAGTGATGCTTATCTACGATGAGATCCAGACAGGTATGGGCATGACAGGAACATGGTGGATGGCTGAACAACTAGGTGTCATGCCAGATATCATAGTCTTTGGGAAGAAGCTGCAGGTGTGTGGTATAGCAGTGAGCCGCAGGGTGGATGAGGTCGAGGATAACGTGTTTGTAGAGCCTAGTAGGATAAGCTCTACCTGGGGTGGTAATCTGGTCGATATGGTCAGAGGACAACGCTACATACAGGTTATCCTTGAGGATAATCTCCTGGAGAACGCTTCTCGCCAAGGAAAGTTCCTCCTACAGCAGCTCGAAGGTCTTAGTGAAGAGGGCTTTGCCATCTCCAACATCCGAGGGAGAGGCCTACTTGTGGCTTTCGATCTGCCTAACCATGAGCTGAGGGACCTGGTCCACCATGAAGCACTAAAGGCAGGAGTAATACTGCTTAAGTGCGGTGAGAAGGGCATACGATTACGGCCTTTTATGGATGTGAATAGTGATGTATTACAGGAAGCTATAGATATACTCCGTACTATTTTGCCTCGATCTCAATGAGTGTTCTACATATATGTTTGGATGATGTTTTTCTCCAGCATCAGGGTTTTTGACATCTTCCAGGTTTACTGGTTATCATTGCAAGTCCATAAAAAGTAACGTAGTGAGGTTGAGCTAAGCATCTGGAGGTAGGCATATTGAGTATAAGAAGGCAGGTATGTAAGGTAATGGGACGTATCGTCCCCACCGCACTCGTTCTCTCAGTCCTGATAACTGGATGCGGTTCCACTAGCTCTCAAGAGCAGAACCCTCAGCAGATTCCCACACCTGCAGCAACAGTAGCAGAGCCTATATCCCTGATGCCATCACCTACTCCTGGTAGCACTCCTGAGACTTCAGGTGCTCCAACTGTCCAGGTTACTCCTGCCCCCACTGCGTCTACAGCGTACTTTGACCCCAATGGTATCGTGGCAGTAGTTAACGGGGAGAAGATCACCAACAAGGAGTTCTATCAGGAGCTTGAGAAGAGGTATGGCCAGGATTTGATCAGTGATATGGTGATCACCAAGCTAATAGAGCAGGAGGCCCGTAAGCGGGGAGTATCGGTGTCCAATGAAGATATGCAAAAGGCTCTCCAACAACTGCAAACAGCCTTCCCCGGCCAGAGTATAGAAGAGATAGCTCAGGGTCAGAATATGACAGGTGACCAGCTGCGTGAGCAAGTCAGAGTGATGGCGCTGCTCGATAAAATGTTGGCTCCTCAGATAAAAGTAACCGAGCAGGATGCTAGGAACTTCTATAATCAAAATCCACAAGTATTCCAGTCCCAGGAACAGCTGAGGCTTGGTCAAGTGGTGACGGATAATGAGCAGCAGGCTGCTGGTGCTGCCCAGGCCCTGCGAGATGGTAAAGACTTAAGAGAGGTGATAGCCAAATATGGCAGCAAGAACCCAGGAAGGGCCAAGAAGAACGGCGACCTGGGTTACAAGTCGTTGAACGAGTTAGACCCACAGCTAGGAATGACCGTGATGCAGATGGCTGTAGGGGACGTGAGCGATCCTATACGACTGCCTGATGGTTCCTATGCAGTCGTCAAGATGATAGATCGTAAGGGTGGCGTACAGATGCCCTTTGATCAGGTCAAGGATAGGGCTATGGAGCTGGCCAAACAAGACAAGATTAACAGCATGATACCTAAGTTCCTTGAAGAGCTATACAATAAGGCAAAGATCCAATCACGAATAAAGATCATACCACCTAACAGTCAACAACCATCTGCGGAGCCTTCTCAACCTTCTCCATCACCCCCGGCACCGACAGGCGAAGAGCCTAAGGGTTAGGAGGGTCCTATAGACTCTGCCCCTGTCATATATTGAGCGCCTGCTATGCCCTTGGCAGGCGCTCACTTCTTTTGCTGAAGATACACTTGTGTTTCAGGCGTTAAGAGGTTTTATGTAGGTCTTGCTGTGGCTAGATAGAACACTGAATCTCGCCATTTCCCAGTCAGGCATCTCCTGCTTGCAAGGCTTGCAAAGCTTTCTGATTGCATTATAGATAGGTTTGCCCCATGATCAGGATGGGATCATGCAACGAGATTCCTCTCCTTGGCGAGTGCATCGAGCGCCGATTCGAATGCTGCCATCGCGTCGTTTCCCCAGAGGACAAAAGTTATATCTTGGGGCTCCTTCCCCGATTGTAGATGTTCTAGAGCTACTCTTAGTGCAACAGGGGCAGCTAGATGTAGGGGATATCCATATGCGCCGGTACCGAGAGAAGGAAAGGCTATGCTATGCACAGAATGTTGATTAGCTAGCTCCAGACTTTTTCTGTAGGCGCTTTCCAGCAACCGTTCCTCGCCAGCTTTTCCTCCTCTCCAGATAGGAGCTACGGCGTGGATGACGTACTTAGCTGACAGTCGGCCGGCTCCAGTTATCACCGCACTGCCTGTGGGGCAACCACCTATTCGTCGGCATTCCTCCATGATGCTGGGTCCCCCAGCTCTGTGAATCGCTCCGTCTACTCCCCCTCCTCCACTGAGGCTCGCATTGGCTGCATTTACTATGGAATCCGCTTCGACCTTGGTAATGTCTCCTTGGATGAGTCTCAGGGTGCCTTTGCCTACTTTTATCTCACGCATGGTTATTCCTCCTGGAGAATAAGCGGAGTCCTTGATCCAACTTGTAGCAGAGCTTCATGTAGCTGTCCTGGAGTTATTACGTGAGTGTCGTCTCTGACAACCTCACCCCGAAGCCTAACTCCCCCCTGGCGGATAAGGCGTTTTGCCTCACTATTGGAGGAAGCCATACCAGTTGTCACCAATATATGAGTTAGTCTAGTTCCCTCCGGATCAAGCTTGATCTTGGCAACAGGGATGTTGCTTGGTAGCTGATCAGTCTTACCACCGGTACGCCTGATCTCAGCATATCTCTCGTAATCTTCTGCCGCTCTCCTGGCTGCTTCAGCCCCGTGAAACTGTGATACGATCTCTGTTACGAGCTGCTTCTTGATCTCTCTAGGATCAGCCTGCCCATTCTGTATAGACTGAATTTTCTCCTGTATCTCCTCAATGGGCACATCCGTGAGCAGCCTATAGTAAATGCTTATATGATCGTCGCTCATCGTCATTAGCTTATTAAACTGCTCCTGTGCTCCCCAGGAGACGCCTACATAGTTGCCCAGGCTCTTGCTCATCTTCTCCGTACCCGTCAGGCCAGGTAGCAGAGGAAATGTGACCACCACTTGCGGTTCCTGCCCATAGAGTCTTTGTAAGTCTCTTCCCGTGAGGCAGTTGAATTCCTGGTCTGTGCCGCCGAGCTCTATATCAGCCTTGATCGCCACAGAGTCCATGCCCTGCATAATGGGATAGAACATCTCATGTAGGAACACAGTCTGATCGGAATCCTCAAATCTTCGCCCGAAGTATTCTCCCTCTAGCATCCTTTTGACACTGATGTGGGAACCTATAAAGATGAGGTCCTTGAGGGTCAGTTTCGCCAGCCAGGTACTATTGTAGACAACCTCAGCACGGTCAAGATCCAAGATCTTAGATACTTGCTCCTTATAGGTGGCTGCATTCTCTAGCACCTGCTCATGGCTCAGGGGAGGTCTGGCCTTGCTGCGCCCTGAAGGATCCCCCACAGTAGCCGTGAAGTCCCCAAGCACGAGTATGGCGGTGTGACCAAGATCCTGAAACCGTCTCAGATTACGCAGAGGCACGGTATGTCCTAGATGTATATCGGTTACTGTTGGATCTATACCCAGCTTGACACGGAGTGGTCTACCCTCCTTTTGAGCTGCGGTCAGCTTGTAGCGCAAAGCTTCCTCGTCAGGGAGAATCTTCTCGGCACCACGTTTGATTATCTTTATCTGTTCGTCTACTGATATTTGCCGGATATCGCTGCTACCCAATATCTGAACCCCTTTACATGCTCATTGGTAATGAATTCTTATAAAATCATACCGATTTTTGCAGCGATATTTTCAGCTAGATTATAGAGCCATAGACTGCGTTCAGGATCTTACGAGCGGTATCGTGCTCCACGCCCCACCTGTTAGTCAGATAAACAAACACCAACTGCCACTTGGGGTCTATTGCTAACAGTGTTCCCGTAGCTCCTCCATGCATGAACATCTCTTCCGATCCCAACAGATCAGCATCGTTACGCCTCTTCCCCCAACCTAGAGCGTAGGCCGCATCACGTTGGCCTTCAGGCGTGGCTTCCTTCATACCATGGGTATACAGCCTGGTCATCGTGCTCACTGCTGGTGGGCTCAGGAGCCTGTATCCATTGAGCTGACCACCCCTGAGAAATGCTTGCCCAAACTTGACCATATCGCTAGCCGTGCTCCATAATCCTCCACCTGCTACTTCCATCCTAATGAAGCCCTCTAACTGTTCTTCACTCCCAAAATCATGGACGGGCATGGCAAGAGTTCTATCTACAGGAGTAAAAGATGTGTGTTGCATGCCAAGAGGTTCAAAGATGTACTTCGAGAGGTATTCTGCAAACCCCAGCCCCGTAAGTCGAGAGACTATTTCTGCGAGTATGGAAAAGCTAAGAGAGCAGTATTGATAGTTGGTACCAGGCTCGAACTGTAGGTAGCTCTCACAAGCGGCTTTTACTAATTCGTGATGACTTGGCTCAGATACGGTTTGCATCTGCTGCCATACCCACTCCTCAGCCAAACCGCTTGTGTGGGTCAGCAAGTGAAAGATGGTAGCGTGTTCCTTCCCATGTTTTCCAAACTCAGGTATATACTTTATGACTGGATCACTTAGCAGTAACCTCCCTCTCTCCACCATCTGCATTACAGCTGTAGCGGTGATGGGCTTCGTAATGGATGCTAATAGGAATATGCTCTCGATCTTAGCGTTATCTTGCCCGGGAACTACATGAGACCACAATGTTTCCTCTGAGCTTGCTACAGCTATCACAGCTGTAGGATGATTCCCCGAGCTGACAGCTTCTTCAGCTATCTCTGCAGCTTGTTGTAGCCCTTTAGTGTCAACAATAAGTGCGGCTTCCATCAATCAATGCCTCCAGAACTGCTTATTTCTCAAGTACTCTAGCAAGTGGAGGTACTACCTGCTTCTTTCTGCTGACCACCCCTTTCAAATAGGCTGTCCCTTCCTGGGGATGTACTCCAAAAGCCTTAGTTGCTATATGTTCCTCATCCTCCTCGGGAACAAACAGTATGCTTGATTGGTCCAGTATGTCTGTGGCCAGGAACAGGAGGTAGTTCAAACCTCTCTCATGCTTGAGCTTTTGCATCTGCGACAGAAAATCCTGCTTGTGTTGCTTGAAGAAATCTATATCTACGGTCTCAGCTTGACCTATTCCCACCTTGTTACCATTCCAGTCGTAGATCTTTAAGTTAGATTCCAAGATCTGTATTGGAGTCCTCTGGTCATAGTTAGAGTTGGCCTTGAACATGGCATAGGCAAGTTCCTGAGGGTCCACAGATGCCACATCGGCCAACCACCGTCCGGCCGTTTCGTCCCTGGGGGTTGATGTTGGCGATCTAAAGAGTAATGTGTCCGAGATGATACCGGAGAGTAGTATCCCTGCTATCTGTGGTGAGGGCGTAATACCTCTATCTCGATACATCTCCGCGACTATAGTGCTTGTACTGCCTACAGGCTCAAGCTTCACGAATATAGGCTCTGGAGTATGAAGATCTCCCAGATTGTGGTGATCTATAATTTCTAGGATCTGCGCTTGTTCAAGTCCTTCTACAGCTTGCGATCTATGATTGTGATCTACCAGTATGACTTGTTTCCCTTTGAATCTAAGCAAATCTGATCTCGTGACTATGCCTACGAGCTTCCTGTCGGAGTCGACAACTGGTAGAGCTGTGGTAGCGGTGGTTGATAACAGAGATGCAGCCTCTGAAGCCAGATCATCTGGGTCGGCAGTTGGAGCTTCCCTACGCATTACCTCTTCCACTGCCACACTTAGATTGAGCAGGCGCGTAACTCTATAAGAATCATGTGGAGTAAGCAGAAGCAAAGTGTCTCTAGATCTCGCGAAGTCGATGACGGACTTATCAGGCCGAAGGCTACCTACGACTATAACACAGGCTGCTCCACGAGAGATAGCAAGTTCCTGGACATCTTTGCGGTTGCCCACAACAACCATGTCGCCCGGTTGTAATCTCTGCTGAATAGTGCTAGTGGCCATCGCAGCCACGGACACCCTTCCCTGCCAGTCTCCCTCAGGTATGCCAGTAAGGACCTCGGCTTCAAGCGTGCGCACGATCCTATCGTATGACAGCTTTAGCTGTGCCCCTCCTGAGAGGTCAAGTTCCTGCAAGTATCTAGCAGCTACGTCATCCAGGGTCAATACACCGATCAATCTATGTTGATCATCGACTACGGGTACGAGCCTTTTGTCCTGTATTACTCTGCCAGCTTCCCTTATCGTGTGAGAAGCTTTCAGGTATTGGGGAGATCTGTTCATTACATCTGATACCTTAGTGTAGACATCACTTATGATCTCCGGGATCTCAACTTCGAACCTGTCTAGAACGAATGCTGTTTCTGCTGATAGATCGCCCAGACGTACTGGCCTGGCATCAAGCCCCTCTGAGCGTTGCTTCAGGTCAGCATAGCCTATGGCGGACACTATGGCATCGGTGTCTGGATTGCGGTGACCAATAACGTAGATCGGGTTTCCCATATCAGGTTACACCTCGCTAGCTCTTTAACGAATCAACGGATCATTGGTGTGAGCGGAGCATCCTTCTGGCTGGCTACTAATTCCATGTCCGCTTCCACCATCATTCTGACCAAATCTTCGAACTTCACCGTTGGCTGCCAGCCCAGCTTCTGCCTTGCCTTGGTGGAGTCTCCTACTAGTAGGTCGACCTCAGCAGCTCGGAAGTACTTGGGATCGACCACCACATAGTCTCTATAGTCAAGTCCAACATGTGAGAAGGCTAGTTCGACTAACTCCCTTACGGAGTGCGTCTCTCCGGTAGCTATAACATAATCATCAGGTGTTTCCTGCTGCAACATGAGCCACATTGCCCTCACGTAATCGCCGGTATATCCCCAATCTCTCTTGGCGTCAAGGTTACCTAGTCTAAGTTCCTTTTGCAGCCCATGCTTGATCCTTGCTACGCCATAGCTAACCTTACGGGTAACGAATTCTAGTCCTCTCCTGGGCGATTCGTGATTGAAGCATATTCCTGAGCACGCGAATATTCCATATGACTCTCGATAGTTCACCGTGATGTAATGTCCGTATACCTTTGCTACACCGTAGGGACTGCGTGGGTAAAATGGCGTGGTTTCTCTCTGTGGGGTCTCTCTTACCTTACCAAACATCTCTGAGCTGGAAGCCTGATAGAATCTTATGCTAGGGTCTACAAGTCTTATGGCCTCTAGCATGCGAGTTACTCCCAACGCAGTGAACTCTCCAGTCAGGACTGGTTGTGTCCAGCTAGTGGGGACAAAGCTCTGCGCTGCTAGGTTGTAAACCTCATTTGGTTTGTATTCCTTGATGATATCTATCAGGGAAAGCTGATCCAACAGATCCCCAGTTACTATCTCTATATCATCTTGAATGTGCTTTATTCTTCCAAAGTTTTCTAGGCTAGTACGCCTTACCATGCCAACAACTCTATAGCCCTTTTCAAGCAGGAACTCTGCCAGGTAGGAACCATCTTGTCCAGTTATGCCAGTAATTAGCGCCGTTTTCATATGGTGTCTCTCCCATGACGCACTAAGTATTGATCGCTTTTGACCCTATCCCTCCAATAGTCAAGAATGTCTATGAGGGTCTGCTCCAGTGGTATATGTGCCTCCCACCCTGTATCCCTGCAAAACTTCTCGGGATTACATCTTAGCTCAGGTATGTCTGAAGGCCTCAACCTGTTAGGATCTGTCTCTACTTTTATATCTATTTTGGATTGTCCTACCAGAAATTCCAATATCCATTGTATGGACACTGATCTACCTGTTCCTATGTTGTAGATCTCTCCAGGCTTCGATCTATCTACGGCTAATACGTAAGCCTTTACTATATCTCTAACATCGGTAAAATCACGCTTGCTCTCCGTATTGCCAACCCTGATCACCGGCTCCGATAGACCTGCTTCTATACGCGCTATCTGCTCCGCAATGGATGGTATAACTAGCCTGGGTTTTTGCCCTGGCCCAGTGTGGTTAAATGGCCTTAGTACCGTAACAGGTAGTTCTTGGCTCTCGTGCAGGCTGAGAGCCAGCAGGGTCTGTGCAGCCTTGCTAACGGCATATGGGCTTATGGGGGCTAGTGGTTGCCTCTCATCTATCGGCAGTTCATTTGGCTTTACCTTGCCATACTCCTCTGCAGAGCCTATCGCTATGATTCTGGGTTTCGGATCTATATCTAGTGCGCTATACAGCAAATTCGCTGCCCCTAAAGTATTATTCTCGATGGTATATATGGGGTGCTCAAAGGAGCTGAACACCGAGCTTTGAGCCGCTAGGTGAAAGATTACTTCTGGCCTAATGTTCTGGATAATATGCTTTATAGCTCCGCGATCTAGGAGATCTGCCCTGACTGGAGTTGCGCCCTCGACTGATGTGCCAGATCTTGAAAGTGCCCATACATGGTAGCCTTGTGTCTTTAGCTCTCTTACCAAGTAGGGGCCTACAAATCCCGATGCTCCTGTGACTAGAACCTGTCTCTCTTGCATGTACCTTCTTCCTTAGTTTTCCTGTTTGCTCTTCACCCTCAAACTCATATTATCGGCCTAGACGCAATACTCATATTACTCCAATTCAGATATATTTCCGACTTCTGCTATCGTATTAGTTAGGCTACTCCTAATTATCGAGTGAGAGGTGAAAAGGTTGCATAAGTATGACTTTCGTAGGTTCTTGCATGTTCGCAACGCTTATGCGGGTTCGATCAGTCCCAATGGTAAACAAGTAGCGTTTCTGTATGATGTAACTGGTGTCCCGCAGGTTTGGATCACGTCCATAGATGGGCAGTGGCCAGACCAGGTTACCTACTTTGAGGAAAGGGTATCAGGGGTCAAGTTTTCTCCGGATGGTAGCCGATTGGTGTTCATCATGGATGCTGGTGGCAATGAACGACATGGTATCCATGGTGTACTGTTGGATGGTTATATACACGAGCCTATCCAAGCAGAGCCGAATGTCATTCACCTGTGGGGTGATTGGAGCCCTGACGGTAGGCATATAGCTTATACCTCAAACAAAAGAGATCCTAGATTCTTTGATGTCTATATCAAATCCTTAGATGGCGAGGATCCCATTATGGTCTTGCAGGATGATGGGACAAACTCTGTTCCTGCCTGGAGTCCAGATGCCCGTCACCTGATCGTCTCCAGATCTGAGACTAACTTGGACAATAATATCTATCTGCTGGATTTGGAATCTGGCGACCGTAAGCTTTTATCTCAGCATGAAGAAGAAGCGCTGTTCGTATCCCCTCACTTCATTGGACCCAACAAACTGATAGTTGCCTCTAATAAGAATAGAGAATTTGTAGGAGTTGCCGAGATAGATCTGAACAATGGAGATTTCAGATACTTGATCGAGACCGACTGGGACGTGGATTCTCTTACGGTCAGCAAAGATGGCTCAAAGATCGTCTATGCACTTAACGAGGATGGCTACAGCAAGCTGTATGTCTGGCAGGATGGCCGCATTAGAGCCTTAGAGTCTATTCCTTCTGGCGTGCTTGCGCAAGAGCTAGAGCTATCTGATGATGGTTCGACTCTAATATTCTCTATGTATTCCCCCTCCCTTAATCTGAACGTTTGGGCGGTAGATGTATCCACCGACAGGTGCTGGCAAGTTACCTACGCTGGCAGGGCTGGTATACCTGACAACGTGTTTGCCGAGCCCAGGCTGATCAGGTATCGAAGCTTTGATGGTTTAGAGATCCCTGCGTTTCTATATCTCCCTCCGGATAAGGAACCCCCTCTGCCCGTCGTTGTCCACGTGCACGGTGGGCCTGAATCGCAGGCAAGGCCAATTTTCAACGCGTCCATACAGTACCTAGTTCACCACGGTTTTGCCGTGCTGGCCCCGAATGTTCGTGGAAGCACAGGCTACGGTAAATCTTATACGCATTTGGATGATGTTTATCTCCGAATGAACTCAGTAGCGGATTTGAAAGCTGCCGCGGACTGGTTAATAGAATCGGGCATAGCTCAAGAGGATAAGATTGCGATAATGGGAGGCTCGTATGGGGGATTCATGGTGCTATCGGCCATAACCACCTATCCAGATGTTTGGGCAGCAGCGGTAGATATAGTCGGTATAGCTAATTTCGTGACCTTCCTCGAGAATACTGGACCATGGAGGAGGAAGCTTCGGGAAGCTGAATACGGAAGCCTTGAGAACGATCGAGAATTTCTGGAGTCTATATCACCTATCAACCACGTGGACAAGATAAGCTGTCCGCTGCTGGTAGTACACGGCGCCAACGATCCAAGAGTACCTGTGGGAGAGGCAGAGCAAATAGTAGATAGCCTGCGCGCCAGAGGGATGGAGGTAGAGTACATACGATTTGAGGATGAGGGACACGGTGTCGTGAAACTACCTAATAGGATCTATTACACAGAGCAGGTTGTAAGGTTTCTTGACAAGCATCTTGGGAGCTAGCTCCCAAGATGCTCTTAATTAGCTGTATGAGTATGAGTGTAATTTGGAGTAAGCTTTAGCACGTCGTTCAAGCTACCGCTACGCAACCCAGAAAGGTCCAAGGAGACGTAGAGGAACCCGGCAGCTTTGATGGCAGATACTATCTCATCACGCTTCTCAAGTACCTTTGGGAACTCCTCGATTGGCACCTCGATGCGGGCGACGTCGCCATGATGCCTGACCCTTAGCTCTCTAAACCCTAATGATCTCAGGGCTAGCTCGCTCTGCCCGATTTGGCGGAGCTTCTTGATAGTTACACTGCTGCCATAGGGAATACGGGAAGAAAGGCAAGGCATACTCGGCTTATCCCAGGTGGGTAGACCTTTTAGCCTTGATATTTGACGTATTTCTGCCTTGGTTAGTCCAGCTTCTGCTAATGGGCTGCGTATACCCAGCTCCTTAGCCGCTTGGTGGCCAGGACGGTAATCATGGCTATCATCTAGGTTAAAGCCATCAACTACAACTGCATAGCCTTCCTTTTTCGCGAGCGCTGAGAGCTTCGTAAACAGCTCGCTCTTACAGTAGTAACATCTGTCCGGGTTATTGGCTACGTATCTAGGGTCAGATAGCTCCTCAGTGTGGATAGGTATGAACCTTATGCCTATCTTTCTAGCATTTTCCTCGGCTTCTTTGAATTCTTCTTCTAGGAGGCTTTCACTTAAGGCTGTGGCTGCTGCTGCCTTGTCCCCCAAGACTTCATAAGCTACTGCTGCAAGCAGAGTACTATCAACGCCGCCGGAATAGGCGACCAGCACGCTGTCCATATCCTTTAGTAAGGATTTGAGAGTTTCCAGCTTGTCTTCAAGGGACATGTCGATGCTCCTTAGTTTCTTATAGTGCATTCTATACTAACGTTCAGGCTTACTGTCAAAGGCAAGACCGTATACTTGCTTTATTCTGTCTAAAAACTCTTCTCCTAGGGAGCTGTATGCAAGCGCTGCCTTGGAGCTCGGATAATACTCAAATATGCTTTGGCCGTAACTGGGTGCCTCGCTAAGGTAGACGCTTCTAGGTATAAGGGTTCTAAAGAGTTTGTTTGGGTAGTGTTTCTGTACTTCCTCAACAACCTGCTTCGACAACCTAGTTCTGCTGTCAAACATAGTCATAACTATACCGAAGAGCTCCAATGTCGGGTTTATCCTACTCTTCACTAGTTGGACTGTACTGACAAGGTGTCCTAATCCCTCCAATGCCAGGTACTCACATTGTATAGGTACTATAAGTCCTCTAGAGCTGCTCATTGCATTTATGGTCAGCAGCCCAAGCGAAGGGGGGCAATCTATTATGACTATGTCGTAGTTGTTAAGTATTGGCTCAAGTGCAATCTCTAGCCTCTTATCTCTATCAGGCAGCGACGCAAACTCTACTTCGGCTGCTGCTAGGTCCCTACTTGCTGGCAATAGGTCGAGCCCTGTTTGTGAGGTTAGATGAATAGCTTCTTTAGCAGGCTCTTCCCCTGACAACAGATCATAGAGGGTCGCACCTTGGGGCTCTACGCCAAGACTACTTGTGGCGTTTCCTTGGGGATCGAGATCCACTAGGAGTGTGCGCACGCCGCGCCCGGCCAGGTACGAGCTAACATTGACGGCTGTGGTGGTCTTGCCGACTCCACCCTTCTGGTTAGCTATCGCAAATATAGGTGTAGGCTTTTTATTCATTTTGACAGGAGGGTTTGATAGGATCCTCGTCAGCTTTGAGTGCCTCTAAGCACTATAACTTTCATTGGGGCATGCTCAAGTATATAAGGAATAGTTGTCCCCATGTAGTACTCTCCGTGCTTGCGCTTGTATGGTAATCCTACAACTATAAGGTCGCAGTCTCTAGCTGTGGCCTCATCCACTATGGCTGTGCCTGCCGTCCTGGCTTGTAACAGGTCCAAGTCTATTCGAGCTCCTATAGAGTCTGCAATAGCTTGGGCTCTTTCCAAGACTTTATCTGCCCTTATACTGACGTCTTCGTCTGGAGAGGCATCTACAGGCTCTGTCCAGGGCATCTCTATAACGTGCACGGCATATATAGGAGTCTTAGTTCCTTTAGTTAACCAGCAGGCGAACTTTACCACGACTTCATCCATCGGGTTGTTTCCAATCGCGACAAGTATTCCCCTGAATTTGTCTATCCCTGCTGGGTGTTCCTCTCGTCGCCAGGGCAACATATAATTCTTTCCTCCAGAATAAATATTAGTATCGTGGAAGAGGTCATCTTTATGGTATAGCTGTACCTCCAGCTATCCTTAACACATCGAAGATGCTGATTATTGCAAGCAGGGCTAGTAACAGCATCATCCCAACGGCATGCACCAGGGCCTCTTTGTTGGGCGATATTTTCTTGCCACGTATAGCCTCGATTATCACGAAAATCAGCCTACCTCCATCCAGTGCTGGTAGAGGTAAAAGATTTATCAAGAACAAGTTGATTGAGAGCAGAGCTGTCCACTCAGCTATACCTCTTAGTGCGCTCTGTCGTGCTATCTGCCCAGTGGCGTCGGCGATACCTATGGGGCCCATTACGCCTCCTATGCCGACCTTTCCAGTGATCAGGTCGCCTATGCCCTGCACTATGGTTGCTATTACTTCAAAGCTATGACTAATTCCCACGCCGATAGCTGCGATAGGGTTGTACTTACGAGTTACTACGGTTTCTGGATATATAACTATGCCGATTGCCCCCTGTCCTCTGGGGGGATTCACCCGTGGTGTTACCTGCTTCGATATTGTTCTTCCATCTCTCTCCACGACAATGGTCACGGTCTGGCCACGTTTGCCCGATATTACTCTGGCTATATCATCAGGGGAATCTATACTTATCCCATCTATAGATCTAATCTTATCCCCTGGCTGTAGCCCTGCTGATGCCGCAGGTGAGCTTTCAGCTACCTGCCTAATGACAGCCCCCTTGGAAACCGGTAACCCAGTCATTGCCAGTAGGGTGAATATGATTATGGCTAAGAAAAGGTTCATTAGAGAACCAGCAGCTAGAACTATCGCCCTTTGCCAAGGCTTCTTGTAGCTAAACGAGCTTGGGTCATTGGGGTCTTCTCCGTTCTCACCATAGATGCGCACGAAGCCCCCAACGGGTATAAGGTTAATGCTATAGATAACCTCGCCACGCTTTATACCTATTAGTCGCGGTGGAAATCCGAACCCGAACTCTTCTACTCTGATACCATTTAGTCGTGCAGTTACAAAGTGCCCTAGCTCGTGCACGAACACTAGCAGCCCGAGCACTGGTATTATCCATAAATAGACTAACCAACCTAGATCCAATTTCTACCCCCTATATTTCTATACAGCTACGACCCTTCATGGACTTGATGAAGGATTTTACAAATAACCTGGCCCACCTATCTGCCTGTCTAATAGATTCTAGATCTATATCCTCATCTTTACATATTGGTTCATGCTTAGCTAAAGCTTCCTCTACTATACAGGATATATCTAGGAATCCTATGCGACCTTCCAAGAATGCTGCTACAGCCTCATCATCTGCAGCAGACAATACTGCGGGATAAGTGCTGCCCTTCTTGCCAGCTTCTATAGCTAGACTCAGGCATGGAAACCTAGCCATGTCTGGAGGGTAGAATTGCAGCTCAAGGGACTTAGTAAAATCCAGATACCCCAAATTAGGATTGTATGGGTGCTCTGGATAGCATAGGGCGTACTGAATAGGCACTCGCATATCCGGGATGCCAAGCTGAGCTTTTATTGAGCCATCATTGAACTCAACCATTGAGTGCACTATACTTTGGGGGTGGATCACTACATCTAGTTGTTCAAAAGGTATATCAAACAGCCAATGAGCCTCGATTACTTCCAGTCCCTTGTTCATTAGAGTGGCACTATCTATGGTCACTTTGTTCCCCATACGCCAATTTGGGTGGGCTAGCGCTTGGGATGGAGTAACTTGTTTCATCTCCTCTAAAGGTGTATCCCTAAAAGGTCCGCCCGATGCGGTTAGTATAATTCTCTTTACGCCTTCCGGTCTTCGTAATTTGGAATCCCCTAAGCCTTCACCCTGCAAACATTGCCATATTGCAGAATGCTCACTGTCTATAGGTCGAACCGTAGCATCATGTTTATGGGCCTCAGATACTATGATTCTGCCTGCCATGACTAGAGCTTCTTTATTGGCCAGGGCAATTATCTTGCCACTTCTAATGCCTTGGATAGTAGGCTCCCATCCAGCAGAACCAGTTGTAGCCACTACTAACAATTCGACCTGAGGGGATGCCGCTATCTCTAACATCCCCTCAGGTCCGCTGAGTCCACCTGGGAGTTTATCGCTAACTAGGCAGTACATTTGCGGCTTGAAGCGTTCTATCTGCTCTTCAAGTAGTTTACGGTTGCTACCTGCAGCTAAGGCTACAACCTTGAACTTATCTGGATGTGAGCTTATAACATCCAGAGTCTGAGTGCCTATCGAGCCTGTACTACCTAGTATAGCTACCTTTATCGGCTGAGCGATTTCACCTTTGGGGTACATAAACATAACGCCCAATTCTACCCTTGAGTATATTGGGCGTCAAACTAATACTGATAGCCTTATTAGCTAAGCTGAGTTTGGTAGGAAGCTCCTCAACCAAGGCTTTATAAGGGTCCACGGACTTGGCATCTCGTCGCTATCTTGAGATTCTATTCGACTTCTAGTAGGCTCTGTTTTGGATGCAACAAGTTTTTCATATTCATGAGTTGGTATACCACCGCTCTCAAGTAACTTCCTTCTGGTCCTCCGCATCTCTCGCTTGAGCAACATGAGCTCTTTCTCTATCACTGCTATCTCATCCCTTAGATCCTGTATAGCTAATTCCCTTTCCTCTAGTAATGACAAGAGCTCATGCCATTCCATGGGCTCACGCTCGTCATCTTCAAGTTCTGTTAGAAGTTGTGCTCTGCGCTCTTTGGCATTCATATAAGCCTTTCTCCTGTTTTGAAAATCCTCTAGAAAGGATTCCAGATCGTTATTACATTCTCTTCCCAAGCTTTCTATTACCCTAGAAGAATAGGTGTGCCCATTCTTTGTTGCCAATTGCCCTCTCCTTGTATCTCCGATTCCTTTCTAAGTACGAGCCCATCATAAGCATCAAGAGTAAAAGAGGGCATTAAAGGATCAGCCAGAGCGCTAAAAGCATCGTAAAAGCAGGATGTTAGTAAGACTACTCCCAGATAATTAAGCTAGAGCCAGTCATATCTGGATGAGGAGGTATTCCTACTAAGTCTAGTAGGGTTGGCGCCACATCTGCCAGCTTGCCACCTGCTCTTAGTCTCCTAACTTTACTGACTCCTACGAGTATGCAGGGGACTGGATTAGTAGTATGTGTTGTACACGGAGTACCATCTGCCATAAGCATGGTCTCGGCGTTACCATGATCGGCTATGATGAGTGCTGCTCCGCCGACCTCCATAGTTGCTTTCACTAACTCACCAACTCCCTGATCCACGGTTTCGCAGGCTTTTACTGCTGCAGGTATAACGCCCGTGTGACCTACCATGTCAGGATTCGCGAAGTTGACTATAATTAGTCCGTCTTTCTTCTGCCTTATACGTTCTGCCACTTTCTGCGCAAGCTCTGGTGCGCTCATCTCAGGTTGTAGGTCGTAAGTAGGCACCTTAGGGGAGGGCACCAATAACCTTTCCTCTCCCTCGAAGGGTTTCACTCTCCCGCCATTGATAAAGTAGGTAACATGGGCATATTTCTCAGTTTCAGCAGCATGGAATTGTGAGAGCCCGGCCTCAGAAACAACTTCGGCTAGAGGGTGAGCCACATCGAAGGCTCTGAAAGCTACACCACTTACTGGTATCTGAGGATCATATTCGGTCATGGTGACGTAGTGTAGAGGTGTGATATATACGTCGCGCTCGAACTCTTTGAAGTTAGGATCTACAAATGCTTGAGTCAGCTGCCGTGCTCTGTCGGCTCTGAAGTTGTAGAAGATTATGCTATCACCCGGTCTAACAGTTACGGGAGAGCCATCATTCACTATAGCTATAGGCTTTACGAATTCATCTGTGATGCCTTCCTGGTAAGATTTTTCGAGGGCGGTGATAGGATTACTTGTTTGCTCGCCTATACCTTTGGTCAAAAGATCGTAGGCTAACCTAGTTCTGTCCCATCTTTTATCTCTGTCCATGGCATAGTAACGGCCAACTATGCTGGCTAGTTTTACTCCCGATTGTTCGAATATGGGCATCCACTGACGTAAGTAATCTAGGGCGCTCTTAGGTGGTGTATCCCTGCCGTCTAGGAAAGCGTGGACAGCAACTCTATCGAGCCCGTTTTGCCTGGCCATATCGATGAGGGCCTTCAGGTGGTTGTAGTGACTATGGACACCCCCTGGGCTGAAGAGTCCCATCAAGTGTAATGTGCCTTTGCTCTCTTTGGCATTATCAATGGCACTAAGCAGTGCGGGGTTCCGATAGAAACTACCGTCCTCTATGGACTTATCTATTCTTGGCATGTCCTGCAGTACGACATAACCGGCACCGATATTGAGGTGACCCACCTCGGAGTTACCCATCTGTCCCTTAGGCAACCCTACAGCTTCACCAGAAGCTTGCAAAGTGGTAAATGGACAGCTATTAGATAGCTGATCATAGTTCGGGGTATGTGCAAGATGGACAGCATTACCCTCGCCTTCTGGGGCTATACCCCATCCATCCATTATGATTAGCACTGTCGGCCTGTATGGCAACCTCTTCCTCCCTAGGGTTTATTCTTTTTCCATAACAGCTAAGTGTCCGACCCCGCGACTACGTGCAACTTGATGAAGTTAGTTTTTGTTGGACCTGGGATAGGCATGCCACCAGTTATCAATATCATAGACCCAGGTTCTACGTAGCCACGGTCCAGCAAGTCTTGTTCTACCCAGGCTACAGAGTCTTCGATCCTGTCCTGCTTGGGCATTAGCAGTGCTCTTACACCCCACCAGAGCGCAAGTCTTCGCCTTACCTTCTCTGAATATGTGTAAGCAAGAATCGGTACGCTAACTCTGGTACTACTCATAATCTGTGCGGTGTAACCACTCCTAGTCATGGGAACTACGGCACACACTTCGGGTAAATCCTCAGCCATGGAACATGCTGCGTCACTGAGAGCGCGGACTGGATTCATATTGGTGAAGGACTCTGTCTTTCGCGTTGGTATACTCTTCTCCGTCTCCATGGCTATTCTTCTCATCATCTGCACAGCTTCAACTGGGTATTTGCCTACGGCTGTCTCTCCAGAAAGCATTACGGCATCCGTCCCATCTAGAATCGCATTGGCAACATCGCTTGCCTCTGCTCTAGTGGGTCTAGGGCTTGATATCATGCTTTCCAGCATCTGGGTGGCTGTTATAGCTGGTAGTCCTCTTTCCTGGCATTTCCTTATTACCTGCTTCTGAATTATGGGTACCCTTTCAGGTGGCATCTCGACTCCAAGGTCACCGCGAGCTACCATTACTCCATCACTTACACAGAGGATGTCGTCTAGATTAGCTATGGCTTCCGGCTTTTCAAGCTTTGATATCACTGGAGCATCTGAATCTAAGTCTCTTAGTATTTTCTTGGCTAGCTCTACATCAGATGGTTTCCTAACGAAGCTGAGTGCTACGTAGTCTACTTCTAGTTCCCTTCCTATCTTTAGGTCCTGAATATCCTTTTCGGTCAGTGCGGGAGTGCTGAGAGGCACTCCTGGAAGATTTATTCCCTTGTGCTCGTAAAGGAATCCTCCTCGTACTACTTCACACAGTACGTCAGTATCCTTCGAGTCTAGAACTCTTAGCTCGAGGTTGCCGTCATCGAGAAGTATTATGTCTCCGGGTTTGGTATCCTCTGCTATGTGCTCGTAGGTTGTGGGCACTAGCTTGGCGTTCCCTACGACTGGTTTGCTAGTTAGAGTGATCCTATCGCCTGCACTCAGTGTTATAGGTCCACCACCCTCGAACTCTCCTACTCTTATTTTGGGCCCCTGGAGATCTTGCAGTATGGCTACAGGAATATCTAAAAGAGAGGAGATATTTCTGATAGACTTGGCGACAGAGGCGTGCATCTCTGGATCAGAATGCGAGAAGTTGAGTCTGAAGACATCAACACCTGCCTCTATCAGCGCACGAATCATAGTCTCGCTGCTAGTCGCTGGACCTATAGTAGCTACAATCTTGGTCGCGGGCCTTATAGTCCTGGGCATCTTCTCCCCTAAAGAATTTTGTTTCTTCGGCGGTTATTCTACCAATTATAAAGCCCTTTAAGTGGTGGATACACTTAGCAAAGCTGATGAAAATCTGCTATACTAATTCCGACTTAGGAGGTCGGAATTGGTTGCTAGAGAACGAGCGCTCTTTTCTGTTAGGGCCGAGTATGGAGTAAGGCTGATGATGATGCTGGCTCGGGAATATGGTAAAGGGCCACTATCGCTGACACGTGTGGCTGAAGAAGAGCTTTTACCCTTGCCCTACTTGGAGCAGCTTATAGCTAATCTGCGCAAAGATGGATTGGTCGTGAGCCATCGTGGAGCTAGGGGAGGGTATGAGCTAGCAAGGCCCCCGGAAGATATAACCATGGGAGAGATAATAAGATCTCTCGAGGGGCCAATAATGCCCATGGTATGCGCTACTGAAGACGAGTCAGAGATTACATGTTATAAAGGCGATTATTGCTCAGCCCAGATTTTATGGGCTAGAGTTAGAGATGCGGTCAGGCAGGTTTTAGACTCTACAAAACTCTCTGAAATCGCCAACATCGGCGAGGCTGCGGGAGGAGAAGGGTGCTGTTCCAGCAACCAGATTGCGCCCCATAAGCTGCAACTACATTTGTGTCACAAACCTGAACCTTATCATAATCATAGGCTTAGTCAGTAAAAATCATAACTACGGAGTGGAGTTGGTATATGGACAAGGTGCTAGT
>JBHORE010000129.1:0-5967 GCA_042408415.1 Thermobaculum sp. | reverse complement strand
CTTACGAATAGACTCGGGCACCTCACTCGCGTGCCCCAAACCTACTCCTACATGGCCCTGTCCATCACCAACAACAACCACAGAGCTGAAGCTGAAGTGTCTTCCACCAGCATGGACTTTCGCCACACGGTTTATCTGCACCACTCTTTCTGTCAGATTTTCAAGTCGATTTGGATCTATGCGTTTACGGGGCAATTTGACCTCCTAGAAATCAAGTCCTGCTTCTCTTGCGGCTTCCGCCAAGGCCTTTACCCTGCCGTGGTACAGCCAGCCGCCACGATCAAATACTACCTTGCTTATACCCTTAGCCTTTGCCCGCTCTGCTACGAGCTTCCCCACCTCTCTGGCTTCCTCTACTTTGGTTAGCTGAGCCATCTTGCTCCTAATCTCAGGCTCCAAAGTAGATGCTGCCACCAGGGTATGGCCTATCGTGTCATCGATAATTTGAGCATATATATGCTTTGCACTTCTAAACACGTTCAACCTGGGTCGTTCGGGCGTACCATTTACTTTCCCTCTGACCCTTATATGACGCTTTTGACGAGGAGAAAGCTTTTTACCAACGTACTTAACTGCTCTCATTTATCCCTTTCACCCTTATCGTCGACCGCCACCAGCCTTGCCGGCCTTACCAGCCTTTCTCCTGATGACTTCGTCGACGTACTTGATTCCTTTACCCTTATAGGGTTCCGGTTCTCGCACAGATCGTATGCGTGCTGCCTCCGCCCCTACAAGCTGCTTATCAATGCCCTGCACGCTTATGCGCGTGGGGCTCTCAACTACATAAGTTATGCCTGCAGGAGGCTGCAGTCTTACAGGATGAGAGTATCCAACAGATAGCACCAATGAGTCTCCATCCTTGGCAGCTCTATAACCGACACCACTTATCTCAAGGTCCTTACGAAAGCCTTGAGTAACGCCAATTATCATGTTATTTATAAGAGTCCTAGTGAGACCATGGAGGGACCTATGATATTTCTCATCAGATTTACGAACGACCCGCAAGGTGGAGTCCTCACGGATAACTTCGATCTCCCCGACTATCTTCTGCCTTAGCTCACCCTTAGGTCCCTTTACTATAACCTCTCTATCCTGTAGAGTAACATCCACGCCAGAGGGTATCTGTATGGGAGCATTACCTATTCGAGACATATCTCCAACTCCTTGCGATTTACCAGACGTAGCAGATTATCTCGCCACCTACACCTTGCCTGTAGGCCTGGCGCCCAGACATAACCCCCTTTGGGGTTGATAGGATAGCTGTGCCCAGACCACTAAGAGGTCTTGGGATCTGACTACGCTTGGTATAGATGCGCAAACCTGGCTTGCTAATCCTCTTTATACCTCTTATGACTGGCTGTCTATCCTGATCGTATCGAAGAGTGATCCTTATTTCAGGCTGATTACCCTTACCAGGAACAACCTGGTAGTCCTCGATATAGCCTTCCTCTTTTAGGATCCTAGCAATAGCTTCCTTCATCTTAGAGGAAGGTAGCGCCACTACCTTATGGCGCGCCTGAGATGCATTACGCAATCTTGTCAGCATATCAGCAATTGGATCAGTTGTTGTTCCCATCACTTCTCCTACCAACTAGCCTTGATCACTCCAGGAATTTGCCCCTTAGACGCCAGTTCCCTGAAACATATTCTGCACATACCAAACTTTCTAATATAGGCCCTAGGCCTACCACAGAGCTTACATCTGTTATAAGCTCTGGTCTTGTATTTTGGTGGGCGTGAAGCCTTTACTATAAGAGCTTTCCTTGCCAATTAAGCCTCCCTATTCAATAGACTATGCAGCTTGTTGCCTTCGGAAAGGCATACCAAGAAGCTCAAGAAGCCTCCTGGCTTCCTCATCAGTTTTAGCGGTTGTAACTATACTGACCTCAAGACCTCTTATCTTGTCTATCTTGTCGTAATCTATCTCAGGAAAAACCACTTGTTCTCGGAGCCCTAGTGTATAGTTACCTCTACCGTCGAAAGATCTAGCAGAAACTCCCCTGAAATCTCTTATTTGAGGCAAAGTAATGTTGATAAGACGGTCTAGGAACTCCCAAGCCCTATCACCTCTAAGAGTAACCATAACCCCTATAGGATTCCCCTGCCTGATCTTAAACTGAGCTATGCTCTTCCTAGCTCTAGTAATAACAGGCTTCTGGCCCGTTATAGCTGCAAGGTCAGCAGACGCAGCATCAAGAGCCCTAGGGTTCTGGGTTGCCTCTCCCAGACCTATATTGAGGACTATTTTCTCTATCTTAGGTACCTGCATTGGATTGGAATAATTGAACTCCCTTTGCAAGGCAGGCACAACTTGCTCTTTATACAATTGCTTGAGTCTAGGTACCACCTATAACCCCCTAGCTTCTCTCAATACTTTCGTTACATCTTCGGCAGTATCTAGTCTTATGACCCTTCTCATCTCTCTTAATAGCAACCCTGGTTGGTGCACCACAATGAGGACACACAGCCATTACGTTGCTTACGTGTATAGGACTCTCCATCTCGATTATGCCGGCCTGTTGGACTCCGGGACGACCTCGCTGATGCTTCTTAACAATGTTGACCCCTTCCACAACCACTCGGTTCTCGGAAGGGATCGATCTTCTCACTACGCCCCTTTTGCCCTTATCCTTGCCGGCGATGACCAAAACTTCATCGCCTCTCTTTATTCTCACTGCCAATACCTCAGTCGATTATTGTCGGGCACAAGATATTATTATATACAAGTCAAACTGCTGGCGCCAATAAATTAGAGCACTTCAGGAGCCAGGCTGATGATTCTGCTGAAGTTCTTCTCTCGGAGTTCTCTAGCTACAGGACCAAATATTCTTGTTCCTCTTGGGTTACCCTGCTGATTTATAAGCACCGCTGCGTTGTCATCAAACCTGATATAAGAACCATCTTCTCGAGCTATAGGTTGCGCAGTCCTCACTATGACAGCGCGCACGACATCACCCTTCTTGACAGCCCCGTTGGGTTGGGCTTGCTTAACGGATGCGATAATTACATCACCTACAGAGGCGGTCTTGCGATTTGAGCCTCCAAGGACTCGGATGCACATGATCTCGCGGGCACCCGTGTTGTCTGCAACACGCAATCTTGTCTGCGGCTGGATCATCTTACTTGCCTCTCTCCAGAATGTTTAATACCCGCCATCTCTTCTCCTTGCTTAGAGGGCGAGATTCAATGATCCTCACAATGTCACCCACCTTGGCCTCGTTGTTCTCATCATGCGCTTTGAATCGACGCACCCTACGCACAGTCTTGTGATAAAGTGGGTGCTTCTTGAGGTAGGTAACTGCGACAACTACAGTTTTGTCCATCTTGTCGCTAACTACCTGTCCAACCTTTATTTGCCTTCTACCTTGCTCTCCCATATGAACTCCTACCGTCCACTACGCTCACGTAGTATAGTTAGTATCCTAGCTATGTCTTTCTTTAGAAGTTTTATTCTGGCGGTATTGACGGATTTGCCTGTAGCCAGCTGAAATCTGAGATTAAACAGCTCCTGCTTGGCATCTTGCAATTGCTGCTTGAGCGCGGCATCATCCATCTGCCTAAGTTCTGAAGCCCTCATTTTACCAGCTCAACTCCTCTATTCACTTGTTTCTACTACTCCGCCTTCCCGCTCGACGACTCTGGTCTTCACGGGAAGCTTGTGCCCTGCGAGCCTTAGAGCCTCTTCAGCCACTTCTTTACGTACACCTGCTATCTCAAAGAGTACTCTTCCTGGCCGGACAACCGCCACCCATCGATCGGGTGAACCCTTGCCGCTGCCCATTCTTGTCTCTGCAGGCTTAGCAGTAATGGCTTTATCAGGGAATATTCTTATCCAGACCTTACCACCACGCTTGACATGGTGAGTTATGGCGCGCCGGGCAGCCTCTATCTGCCTATTATCTATCCAGGCAGCTTCAAGTGCTTGCAAACCAAACTCTCCAAAAGCAACCGTCGTACCTCTGGAAGCAGTCTGTTCGTTAGTCTCACCCCTATGAGGTTTACGATATTTAACTCTCTTAGGCATCAACATAATTACTTAGCTCCTCCAAAGCTTGATAACCACTACCTAGAGCCAACTAGCTCTGCGGTAGTAGCTTGGCCCGAAGTCTCTGCTTCAGGTAGCACATCACCCTTATAAATCCAGACCTTGACGCCTATACGACCTCCAGGTGTATAAGCATGTACTTGGGCATAGTCGATATCGGCTCGGATGGTTTGCAGTGGCACACGACCGTCTATCTCAACGATCGATCTCGACATGCTAGAGGGCCCACCTACTAGACCAGAGACTCTGATCTTTATACCCTTAGCTCCAGCACGCATAGCCCTCTGTACAGCCTGCTTCATAGCCCTCTTATAGGACACTCTCTTACTTATCTGCTCTGCGATGCTGTCAGCAACCAACTGAGCATCCAACTCAGGCTGCCTCACCTCTTCAATATTGAGCGTTACTTTCTTCCCAGTCATATTTTCCAACTCGGTACGCAGAGCATCCACTGTAGCACCGCCCTTACCTATAACTACCCCAGGCTTAGCGGTGTAGACTGTAACATTGAGATCGTCGCCCGACCTACTTATGACAACATGAGATATACCAGCGTTCGATAGTCTGTTGAAGACGGTTGATCTAATCTTTATGTCCTCGTGTAGTTGCTGAGTGTAGTTACGCTCAGCAAACCACCTGCTCTCCCAAGTCTTTATGCCTCCGAGCCTGAATCCTATAGGGTTTACTTTTCTACCCAAAACTGTTCCTCCTACCTGATCTCTGCCTTATCTTTGGTCAAGTACTACTGTAAGGTGTGATGTGCGCTTTACATATGGGTGTGCTCTGCCTCTGCTTGCTGGACGCCATCTCTTAAACCTCGGACCATCGTCAGCGTAAACCTCTGCAACATAGAGTGTATCTGCGTCCAGCTCATAGTTGTTCTCTGCGTTAGCTATAGCAGAGCGTAGGAGCTTATCGAAATCCCTTGCCACAGCCTTATTAGTATAGCGAAGAATGGCAAGGGCTTCTCCTACCGACTTACCTCTTATCACATCTGCTACCAAGCGCGCCTTTCTAGGCGAAGTTCTTACATATCTGGTTGTAGCTCTTACTTTCATCTCGCAAACCCTACTTCAACCTAGTAGATCTTTCCGTCGCACCACCATGCCCCCTGAAGGTACGGGTTGGTGCAAACTCTCCAAGCTTATGACCCACCATGTTTTCAGTTATATAAATGGGGACATGCCTACGTCCGTCATGGACAGCTATAGTATGACCAACCATATCAGGAAAGATGGTGCTAGCTCTCGACCAAGTCCTGATAATACGGCGCTCTCCGCGAGCATTCATCTCTTGTATCTTCTTCAACAGCTTGGGATCTACAAATGGTCCCTTCTTTGTGCTCCTAGACATAGGCAAAACTCCCCCTTACTTCCTGCGACGTACTATGTATTTGTCGCTTGGTTTGGATTTTCTAGTCTTGACACCCATGGCAGGCTTACCCCACTTGGTCTTGGGTTGACCTCCGATCGGTGCTTTACCCTCACCACCGCCATGCGGATGGTCTCTCGGGTTCATTACAGAACCGCGAACCACAGGTCTCCTGCCAAGCCACCTAGATCTACCTGCCTTACCAATATTTATAAGCTCATGTTCCAGATTACCTACTTGTCCGATAGTGGCCATGCATTCAACCCTAACCATCCTAAACTCACCAGAAGGCAGGCGAAGGGTAGCATAATCCCCTTCTCTTGCAACTAACTGAGCGGACTGCCCAGCGCTTCTGGCAAGCTGACCACCCTTTCCAGGTGTAAGCTCAACATTATGAATCTGAGTTCCTATAGGTATCTTGCTCAATGGTAAAGCATTACCCACTCTTATCTCAGCATTAGGCCCGCTCATGACTCTATCGCCTACCCGGAGCCCATTTGGTGCTATTATGTAGCGCTTCTCTCCATCAGCATATTGAATAAGCGCTATAC
>JBHORE010000128.1:0-3318 GCA_042408415.1 Thermobaculum sp. | reverse complement strand
ACTAGTTCTGGAGGCCATAGGAGCGATTAGCGACTTAAAGCCCTTCCCCACAAGGCTAGCAGCTCCATAGTTTTCGCCTAGGATAGCACCTAGGTATATAATCTATACTCAGGGGAATGTGGAATTTGGAATCATGGCGGCACGAATCTTGATCTGTCGCTTATATTAGTAAGGAGGCTAAGTTAAATGGCTGTAACAACCGACCAGAAGACCCAGATCGAGCAGTGGCACGAACTAGCTCAACAGTTGAGAGTAGATAGCCTCAGGTGCAGCACTGAGGCAGGATCCGGTCATCCCACCTCTTCTATGTCTGCTGCGGACCTCATGGCAGTCCTAATGAGCAAATATCTGCGATACGATTTCAACAATCCAGAGAATCCCGCAAACGATCACCTTGTATTCTCAAAGGGGCATGCCTCTCCTCTGCTATACTCCATGTTCAAGGCAGCAGGAGCCATCACCGATGAGGAATTGATGACCTTTAGAAAGTTTGGTAGCCGGCTCCAGGGACACCCCACACCCGCTATACCATGGGTGGATGTTGCCACTGGTTCCCTTGGGCAGGGACTTCCCATAGCCATAGGCATAGCACTCTCTGGCAAGTATCTTGAGAAACTTCCCTACAGAGTCTGGGTGCTCTGTGGCGATAGCGAGATGGCTGAAGGCTCGATGTGGGAGGCCTTCCAACATGCTGGCTATTACAAGCTCGACAATCTGATTGCGATAGTAGACGTCAACAGGCTTGGCCAACGTGGCGAGACGATGCTTGGATGGAATCTGGAAGGCTACGCTGAGCGCACCAAGGCCTTTGGCTGGCATGTCATAGAGATAGACGGTCACAACCTCGAGGAGATAGACCGAGCATACGAGGAGGCCTTGCAGGTAACAGGTCAGCCCACGGTCATCCTCGCCCGCACCCACAAGGGCAGGGGCGTAAGCTTCCTAGAAGATAAGGAAGGCTGGCATGGCAAGCCCATAGATAAGGATAGTCTCCCCAAGGCGATTGAGGAACTGGGCGGTGAGAGGAACATAACCATAGAGGTTCCCAAGCCGGACCCGGTCGAGGCTCCAAGCAGAGGGGAGGTCAAGCCTGTGGAACTCCCCAGGTACGAGGTGGGCGACTCCGTGGCCACTAGGGGAGCCTATGGAGATGCCCTCAAGGCACTGGGCGCAGCCAGAGGAGATGTAGTAGCCCTGGATGGCGAGGTAAGCAACTCTACCTACTCCGAGAAGTTTGCTAAGGCCTATCCAGACAGGTTCTTTGAGATGTACATAGCAGAGCAGCAGATGGTCGCTGCGGCTATAGGCCTTGGAGTGCGTAAGTGGGTGCCCTTCGCATCCACGTTCGCAGCCTTCCTGACGAGAGCTTATGACTTCATACGCATGGGCGCCATATCTCGAGCTAACATTAGGCTATGCGGTTCTCATGCAGGCGTATCAATAGGTGAGGATGGCCCCTCGCAGATGGGATTGGAAGACATAGCTATGATGCGGGCGGTGCATGGTAGCACTGTGTTGTATCCATGCGACGCCAACCAGACCGCCCAGCTTGTAGCCGCCATGGCTGATCAGAAAGGTATAAGCTTCCTCCGAACCACCAGGGAGAAGACACCAGTCATCTATTCACCTGATGAGAAGTTCAAGATAGGAGGCAGCAAGGTCGTCAAGCAGTCGGATAACGACGTAGCCACCGTCGTAGCTGCCGGCATAACGGTACACGAGGCGATTAAAGCCTACGAGGAGCTACAAAAAGAGGGGGTGTCTATCAGGATAGTAGACGCCTACTCCGTCAAGCCGATCGATGTGGCGACCCTGGTCGAATCCCTGCAGGCCACCGGCGGCAGACTGGTAGTTGCAGAGGACCACTGGGCAGAAGGTGGTCTGGGCGAGGCAGTACTCTCTGCTCTAGCCGACTCAGGACAAGTATCGCTCTCTGATATCAAGATCAAGCACCTGGCAGTTCGCGAAATGCCCGGCTCTGGTAAGCCACAGGAACTGCTGGACGCTGCAGGTATCAGCGCCAAGCACATAGCCAACGCAGTACGTGAGCTATCCAAATAGCGTTAGGGAGGTAAACCAAAATGCGCACTAGACTACACGAACTCATAGAGCAAGGACAAAGCCCTTGGATAGACTACATCACCAGGGACATAATCAAGTCCGGGGAGCTCCAATCCCTGATAGATAAAGGCATAAGGGGGCTGACCTCCAACCCAACCATATTCGAAAAGGCTATCTCCAGCTCAAAGGAGTACGATGAAGCCTTCAGTCAGCTGGTACATAATGTAGCTTCCCAGTCCGAGATCTACGAAGGGCTGATCGTTGAGGACATACGCATGACCGCTGATGTCCTCCGGCCTGTGTATGATGAAACAGGAGGACTTGACGGCTACGTCAGCATAGAGGTCAACCCCAAGCTGGCCTACGATACTGAGGGCACAATCGCTGAGGCCCGAAAGTTCTTCCAGACCATCGATCGTCCGAACATCTTCATAAAGGTGCCCGCTACCGACCAGGGCATCCCTGCCATTAGGCAGTTGATCAGTGAGGGCATAAACGTCAATATTACCCTCATATTCTCCATCGATTACTACGAGCGCGTTATGGATGCCTACTTCGAAGGGCTGGAGCAGAGAGCATCTGAGGGCAAACCCATAGATAAGATCGCTTCCGTAGCCAGCTTCTTCGTAAGCCGAGTCGACACAGAGGTGGACAAGAGACTGCAGAAGCTCATCGAATCTGAGCAGGACAGCCAGAAGAAGAGTGAGCTTGAGAGCCTTCTTGGAAAAGCAGCAATAGCCAATGCACGCATAGCCTATCAACACTTCCTCAAGAAGTTCCAGGGCGAGAGATGGGAGAGACTGAAATCCAAGGGCGCACGGGTACAAAGGCCTCTGTGGGCCAGTACGAGCACCAAGAACCCCGCTTATAGGGACGTCATGTATGTGGAGGAGCTTATCGGACCCGATACGGTCAACACTATGCCCCCGCAGACCATAGAGGCGTTCCTGGACCATGGCAAAGTGGCCAGGACCATCGATAAGGATCTCGACCAGGCATATGCCGTGATCGAGAAGCTCGAGAGCCTTGGAATAAGCATGAAAGAGGTAACTGACAAGCTCCAGGCAGATGGAGTCAAGCTCTTTGCAGATTCCTTCGACAGCCTGGACAGAGTGATCAACGAGAAAAGGGAAGCTCTGATGGCAGAACTCAAAGACAGGCAGTTCGCTAATTTGGGCTCCTACGAGGGAAAATAATTGACCGCCTCCACCGATTCCAACAGGATTCGGTTGGCAGGCGGTTATGGCAACACGATGC
>JBHORE010000126.1:0-4755 GCA_042408415.1 Thermobaculum sp. | reverse complement strand
CTTACTACCGGCATAGTGATCACATCGAATCTGTCCCACAAGTGATTTAGCTTGCTTCGAAGTAGAGCTCTTGCCTGCTGTATCCTCATGAACATGTTTGGGCCATATGCAAAGGCCGACATAAGTCTGTATCGGGCGAACTCACTATAGGCTTCCTTGTTGGTCCTTAACCAATGTGTATGATAGGTGGCTGCCTCCACGCCTATCAGCGCTCCGTTCAGTACCCAGAGCCTCTCCAGGTCAGGTATGTCTACTTCCTCGACTCGAGCCCCGGCTTCTTCTAGGGCTCTTACTCCCTTCATCCAGCAGGTAACTACATCATGGGTTCCTATTGGGTCATCGCTACCTGTGTATCCGATCGCCCCTACTCTTAGACTCCTGGGGTCTTTATCAGTAACCTTGTCTCCATAAGGCCACGCACTTGCTGGTGAAGTCCTGGGATCTCTCTTGTCCTGGCCTGAAAGCAACGTCATTACCAACGGAAGATCAGAGGTATATCTAACTAGTGGTCCGCCATGATCCAGAGACCAGGATAGAGGCACTGCTCCAAACAAGCTGATTCTTCCGAAGGTAGGTTTCAGCCCGACTATCCCACAATGTGCAGCTGGTATACGTATGGACCCTCCTGTATCTGATCCTAGTCCTACCAAGGCCATACGAGTAGCGACTGCTACTCCAGACCCACTGCTTGATCCTCCAGCATCCTTATCGTAGTTCCAAGGATTGAGCGTATGACCGTATATCGCGTTGTTAGCTCCCGGGGAGTACGCAAACTCCGACATCCTGGTCTTACCAATTATTATGCCTCCGGCACTTCTGATGCGCTCTACCAAGGCGGAGTCATAGTCTGACACCCAATTCTGAAGTATTCGAGAGCCAGCTGTAGTAGGGTGACCTCGGAGTGCAAACAGATCCTTGACTGCTATGGGAATACCATGGAGTGGTCCTTTGTACTCCCCTCTTGCTATGTCTTCCTCTGCTCGCTTTGCTTGCTGCAGGGCTTCATTGCCTAGTACAAGCTGGAAGGCATTCAACCTCTTGTCATATTTCTCTATGTTATTCAAGCAGGATTGGACTAGCTCAACGGGAGATACTTTCCTACTCCTAACCAACTCAGATAGTTCCAACAGAGGCAGATCTAGTAGTTCTCCGCTCTTGGGGCGTTTAGAAGTGGTACTGGCAGTTGTCATCTGATTACTGCTACCTTTAGGCGTCTCGACTGCCTCAAGGGGAGAAGTATGCCAAACGTACTCTGGCATTACGTCGTAAGGTAGTCCCTGCATGATATCCTCTGTAAGGAGTACGTTCTGCAGAAATCCGTGCTCCACTATCTTCTCTATGTCCTGGTCTGTAAACTCTATATGTTGGGATCTGAGGTTGTTCTTGAGGCGCTCTATAATCTCTGTGACTTCCATCTGTGTTTTCCCCATCAAGGAAGGTGTTAGCCTTCTGTAGGAAGTTTACATTAAACAAGAAGCGCCCGTATCTTGGTTGCAAATTGTCACATGATCTATCGGGGCTGGTGTTATATATTGTGGTAGAGGGTTTGACGGAGGTAAAACTTGGCCCTTATCGATATAGCAGAAGCTAAAGAGATCCAGGTTGATGAGTTCGAGCGTATCTTTCTTTCTTATTGGGAAGAAATATACCTGTATCTGTACCGTATGCTTAGAGATTCTCACGAAGCTGAGGATGCGGCTCAGGAGACCTTCTTGAAGCTCTACTCGAGGCCTCCAGCCGCTAATTCCAACTATAGAGCATGGTTATACAAAGTGGCCTCAAGAGAAGGGCTGAACAGGATAAGATCAAATAATAGGAGAACTAAACTCATATCAAAGATTAAGTCGTTGTGGTCTAATGAATTCGCACCGGATACAACCGACATAGTGTTAGCCAATGCTGAGAGCTTGGAAGTTAAAGACATTCTGGCCAGAATGCGCCCGCAGTATGCGCAAGTGCTTCTGCTGCGACATCATGGGCTTAGTTACGATGAGATATCTAAGGTTACAGGTATATCCAAGAACTCAGTAGGTACTATCCTGGTGCGTGCCGAAAAACAGTTTGTCACCCTCCTGGAAAGAGGAGAAGGAAGATGAGATGTCCAAGTGAAGGCGATCTAAGATCTATGCTTGATAATTACCGTCAGGAGCTGTGGGAGCATGTACGATCATGTAAGACATGTTCCCGGAAGCTGGAGTCCATATCGCAGCAAAGGCAGGTCTCAGCTCGCAAGCTCTTAGCAAATAACTCGGTTAATTGTTCGGCTCAGCAGGCCTACAGGAGTTTTGTCTCGAGGATAGAAAGGAGCAAGAACATGGAATTCAGCGAATTTGGTAGGCGAAATCCTAGACCAGTGCTGGCTTTGGTGGCTCTATTGGTGTTGTTGCCGGTGCTAGTACTGCTTACACCTATAAGATCTGCAGCTGAATCGCTGCTTAACGTCATGAGAGTTGAGAAATTTACAGCTATTACCATAGATCCCTCGGAGTTACCGTTTAATATTCCTGCTGAGAAGTATCAGCAGGAGTGGAATCATCAGATGGCTGCAAGGTTCGACAAGTACGACAAAACCGACTTGCAGAGAGAGCTCAAAGAGCACAATATAAGAAAGGTTGACTCTGTCGATGAAGCTTCCAAGATGTACAAGGGACCAGTAGCTACTATTCCAAAGCAGGGACCCCCTGAGGAGATCTACGTGTCTGGCCCTGAGAGTGCCAGCTTCACGGTTGATCTGCAGAAGATAAGGGCTGAGCTGAAGGATGCTGGAATCCAAGGTGTTACTCTGCCCAAGCAGCTTAATGGTAAGACCTTTACCCTGGACGTCCCCAGCGCGGTTGTTATGAGGTACGGGCAGGATAACTCCGGATTTGTCTTCGTGCAAGGAGAAAGCCCGACACTAGTCATTCCTGAAGGCGTAAACATGGACTATGTCCGGCAGGACATACTTATGACTCCTGGGTTGCCGCCTGATCTGGTCAAGCAGATCCAGAGCATAAAGGACTGGCAACATACCTTGGTGATACCCGTACCTCCTGGGGGAGATAGCAAGAACGTGAGGATAGGCAGGTCCGAAGGTCTTTTGGTCTCCGACCGCACAAGGGAGCATAACCTACTGCTTTGGAAGCATGATGACAGGCTCTATGCGATAGGTGGTAAGATAAGTAGCGAAGATGCCATATCTATAGCAAGGTCTGTGGTATATCCTTAGAATTCCAATCTGCCCTGCCAAAAACTTATCCCTTGGCAGGGCAGATTTACCCACGAATCTACAAGATAACAAGAGGTGTAAAGACTTTGTCCTCTCCAGCTATATATGTTGAAAACCTCCGTAAGGTTTACGGAAATAAAGTTGCGGTTGAATCTCTATCGCTGGAGGTGCAGCAGGGGGAGGTATTTGGCTTCCTTGGACCTAATGGTGCCGGCAAGACCACTACAATCAAGATGCTCAATGGCCTGATAACTCCTACAGCAGGTAAAGTAAGCGTGTTGGGGAAAAAGTTGGGCGATCTGGAAGCTCGTAAGCAGATAGGATTCCTCCCTGAGCATTTCAGGTTTCATGAATGGCTCAAGGCCTATGAGTTTCTGGACTTTCACGGCTCCCTCTATGGTATGTCGAAATCTGATAGAAAGAGGCGAATCCCTGAGGTGTTGAAGCTGGTAGGGCTTGAGCACAGAGCAGACAGTCGACTGAGGACATTTTCTAAAGGGATGCTGCAAAGGATAGGTATAGCTCAGGCCATCCTAGCTAATCCTAGGCTTGTCTTTCTGGACGAACCCACAAGTGCTTTGGATCCTATAGGCAGGAGAGATGTAAGAGATCTTATAGTCTTCCTGCGCGATAATGGTGTTACCGTGTTCCTGAACTCTCACTTGTTAAGCGAGGTTGAGAGAGTCTGTGACAGGATAGCGATCATAAAGGAAGGTAAGGTGGCAGCTATAGGACCAGTTGATGAGCTTCTCCATGCTGAGCACATAGTCGATGTTAGAGCAACTAATGTCACGCCATCTCTCCTGGAAGCTATTTCCAACAGATTCAGGTTGATAGATCATTCCAGCAATGGTTACTTCTCAGTATCTGTGCCAGAGCAAGAAGTGCCTGCACTCGTCGAAATGCTTGTGGCAAGTGGTGCTAACCTGTATGAGCTCAAGCCCAGACAGAGGTCTCTGGAGGACATATTCGTAGATATAGTACAGGTGTCGGGTGACAGATGAGGTCGTTATTAATAGCTAAGTTCACATTCAAAGAGGCTCTGAGGAAGAAGCTTGTCATAGGCGTCATATTGCTCAGCATAGTGTTTGTCGCTCTGTATGTTTGGGGTTTTTCATCTCTGAAGAACAATTTTGATGAGCGGATTGCTTCTGGTAACCCTCCACCATTTAGCTTTGAGTTCTTTGCGAATGCCCTGGTGCTCATGGGATTCTACACAGTTAATTTCCTGTGTGGAGTAATGGCTATCTTCGCCTCTGTGGGAAGTATAGCCTCGGAAATAGATAACGGCACACTGCACTCTATAGTCCCTAAACCTATAAGGCGGTGGGAGATAGTGCTGGGTAAATGGCTAGGCTATGCGTTCATGCTTGCTATCTACGTCTTGCTTATGTGTGCTGCGGTGGTGATTACCGGCAAGCTCATTGGAGACTACGTACCTCCCAGGTACATATATGGCTCGCTTCTGGTAGTGCTTGTGGGGATCGTGTTACTATCCATCACCGTGTTGGGCAGTACTCTTTTCTCTAGCCTGACCAACGGCATAG
>JBHORE010000123.1:0-3125 GCA_042408415.1 Thermobaculum sp. | reverse complement strand
GAATAGCTCTGGCCTCTTGCAGGGTGTTATTCCAGAAATCGTCAAAGTCTGAAGGTTCTTGCCGTGGTGGTAAGTATTTCTGTAGCTCATCTAGTGACAGATCAAAGAAGGGCATGCCCAAATCCTCCGTAATTAGGTTATACAGCATCTACTGTCAGCAGGTTATCAGAAAGTATGGATGGACTGCTAGAGAGATTTACGGATGGTAGTGCTTGCGATGCTTCTCTAGTTCCTCCAAGGTTGCAAACTTCTTGTTGCAGCTAGGGCAGGGATAGTCGGGACTAGAGACCTCGTGAGCTTGTCGTCCGTGCTCTTCAAGTTCTTCGAGGGTGCGGAACGTGATGTGACAGACATCACATTTATACTTATAGTCCTGCCGCATGCCTAACTCTCCTTACCGGTATCGTATCTGTGGCCCTCAATGCATACTACTCCTTCGGGCCCGACGATCGCATCATGTACGATGCCTGGAGGTAGATCGAGTCTATCACCTGGATGCATCTCAATCTTAGTTTGTGTTTCTGGGAAACCAAATGTTATGGAACCCTTAGCCACATACAATACCTTATGGTAAGAATGAGAGTGTGGAGCATATACGTCGCCAGGAGAATTCGACCAAGTATAAAATTGGAGGTTTTCCTTTCTCATAATCTGTTGTATCTGATCGTCTGTTGGAGGAGTATCACTTGACCACCTAGTGACTTTGGGGTTACTGTTCATGAGATACCTCCTGTTGACTGTCACATTGTACCTGCCGTATCCTCTTCTGACTGGCTTTGTTGTGGCCGTTGATCGCCCTGGCTTTGTATGAAGCTTATTCTACCTTTAGGTTCTATTATGGCCCACGCTACGTTAGATATGTTAGCTATACCGGCTAGCCTCATCTCGGACTCTACCTCTGATCGGGTCACCCTGGCATTTCGCATGTTAGGTTCTATATATTGACCGTCTCTAACTATAACTATAGGCTTACCATCAAAGAGTTGCTCAAACCTTCTAGATAGATATGTTGCCCAGGAGATGCTTGCGGCCCAAAAGCCGAATGTCGTGATAGCTATAAGAGCCCCAGTTAATGAGAAATCATTGTGAGTTATGCCTTGTTGTATAAGATCTCCCATCACGACCAGTACTATAAGTTCAAAGGGAGTCATCTGTGCAAGCTCTCTTTTCCCAAGTAGCCTTATGAGGATATAAAGTCCCCAGAATATGACTGTTGCCCTAATGACTATGTCCATCTTACGGCCACACCATTATGGAGTAGTCAACTCTGTTGATTTCTGTGCCATTGCTAAGCAACCTAATAGCGCCATGATTTTGCCCTCTCAAGCTGGGGTTTATTTGCAAATCTACTTTTACTAGGAACTCTTCATTACTGCTGAGGTTGCCAAACAAAAATCTAAAATCGCCGTTTTCATAGGACTCTTCCTGTGGAGCTGGAGACATTGTGTTTATGGTCATATCCTTCCATAAATCAGCAGATACACCTAGCACAGTGTTCTTCAACTCTGTCTTCGGAATTATGTGTATCCTCATCTCAAAGATCTCTCCTGTGCGTATGAACCTTGGGCCTTCGATCTCCAGCACCGAGGTGTTATTTGGGGAAGTCACTCTGTGGGGCATTGGTCCTAGTATTCCAGATAAGCTCGCTATCACGATCAATGAGAGCAGGATCAGCGGTGTCGGATTAGCACGACCATGTATACCTCTGCGCTCTTCCCAATGAGACAGCTCTATACCATCAGGTGGAGAACTCATAGACAATAAGTATCCCTTTTTGGTAGATCATAGTCTCTGCCTGTCCAGTTTGCATTATGTAGAAGTTGCGGAGTGTGAAGTTTGGACTTTTAGTCTTCAAATAGAGTAAAACTTGTACAATAAGCCTGTACCTCAAATTTCTAAGATCTTCGGAGGCTGCATATGAGCGACGCATCGACCGGATTTGATACTAGACACAAAAGTAGAACCATAGTTGAGGGGCGTGAGAGGGCAGGTGCCAGGTCCATGCTACGGGCCATAGGATGGACCGATGAAGATTTCCGTAAGCCCGTTATCGGAGTAGCTCACTGTTGGATAGAGACAATGCCCTGTAACTATGGTCATAGAGAGCTTGCAGAACATGTCAAGCGAGGGATTAGAGATGCCGGAGCTGTACCTGTAGAGGTAAACACTGTCGCTATAAGCGATGGCATCACTATGGGCACAGAAGGTATGAAGGCCTCCCTGATAAGCCGCGAGGTGATTGCTGACTCCATAGAACTGGTGGGTCGAGGGCATATGTTTGACGCCATAGTCATCCTTGTGGCCTGTGATAAGACGATTCCTGCAGGGGCTATGGCCTTGGCAAGACTGGATATTCCAGGATTTCTTATCTATACGGGAACTATTTATCCAGGCAAGTACAAAGGTAGAGACGTAAACATCCAGGATGTTTATGAAGCTATAGGAGCAGCGGCTGCTGGCAAGATTACGGATGAAGAACTTACGGAGCTTGAAAAGGTAGCTTGTCCGGGTATTGGTGCCTGTGGGGGGCAATATACTGCCAATACTATGGCTACAGTTATAGAAGCCTTAGGTATAGCTCCTGTAGGGTCCGGATCCACTCCTCAGCCTCACCCGGATAAGAAGAGGATTTGCTATGAGGCAGGTAAGTTGGTGGTTGATCAACTCAAGAGGGGGCTGAAACCGAGCGATATACTCACTAGGCAAGCTTTCCTTAACGGTATCGCAGCTGCTACTGGAACTGGGGGATCTACTAATGCAGTGCTACACCTATTGGCTATAGCGCGAGAGGCCGGTGTAGAGTTGACTATAGATGACTTCAATGAGATAAGCGAGAATACTCCAGTTATCACCGACTTGAGGCCATCTGGTAAGTACACAGCAGTCGATGTCTATGAGGCTGGCGGTATAGAGCTGATACTGAAGAGGCTTATCGAGGGCGGTAAGATAGATGGCAGTCAGCTAACACCCACAGGCAGAACACTTGCCGAGGAAGTGGCAAACGTTCAGGAGAAGAAACCTGGCCAGCAAGTTATATTGAGCCTGGATAATCCTAAGAGCCCAGTGGGTGGGCTAGTGATACTCAAGGGCAATCTCGCACCTGAAGGCGCAGTGGTAAAGATAGC
>JBHORE010000042.1:0-5244 GCA_042408415.1 Thermobaculum sp. | reverse complement strand
CCTTGTACCACCTATCGCCATCGGGGCCAGGGATCTTGTTGCTGAGTACCGAGACCGCCTCGCCGTTGGGGATCAGCATCAGCAGCTTGGACCTGGTCGTAGGCTCCAGCCTGAGGTTCGCTCCCACGTCGCCCCCAGAGGTCCCGTCCACGTACATCATAGTCGCTGGCACGGGCCTGCTCTGCACGTTCTCTCCAGAGTAGTCGTATGGCAGGCGTGCTCCTGGAGTAGGGCAGGCTCCCTTGTCCCATATACCCACCCCGTTCTCGCGCGCCCCATCCATAGCGGCTTGCAGCTCCTGCCCAAAGGTCAGCATGCTGCCCTCATCCTTGACACGCGCGTAGCCATGGCTGAGCATCCACACATTCACCATCTCCCCCCTAGAGTTCCACACGTAGGCCATCATCTCTCCTAAGCTGTCGCGCACTCCCAGGGACGGGTCGGTCTCAAGCTTGACCTCCTCGCCTGCTGCGCTCCGGAGGGCCTCCTGCGCCTTGTCGCCATAGCACTGGTCGGGAGATGGCGCCTGCACCCCTATCAGATGCACCACTTCCACCCGGCCATCAACCCGCACACGGAGGGCATCTCCCTTCAGCACATCGACCACTGGATAGTACTTCCCGCTGGGTGCTGGCGTCTGCGTGGCAAGCGCAGAGGCCTCGATCAGGCCAGCACTCGCTGTGGCAGCCCTCTGAGGTCGATCCCTTGAAGCCTGCTCTCCACGGCCTATGGAGCAGGCCACCAGTAGGATCGAGAGGCACAGCCACCACACCCACCAGCGCTGGCCGGTGACACATCCACGATCACTGTGAACAGTGTGATACGGTTGTTGGCGTCGATCTAAGTTCATGCTACACTTCTACTGTTGTTGCTATTGTACACGCACAAAGCGCCAACAGACACATTTTATGTAGACTAACCACTTTGCTATGCGATAAGTTCCCATAAGGAAGGAGGGCCATGGACAGACGCTTCTTGCTCGCCGGCGGCGCTATCCTCCTGTTCTCATGCCTCTGCCTACTGGTAGGCATTGTGATAGGCTTAATGCTGACACCGACATCTGAACAGGCTAAACAGGTCACAAGCAGGACAGCGGTCGTTGGCGTAGCAACGCACTCAACACCCTCGTTTTCCCCCATGCAAACTAGCACACCATTCAAGAATCTGGAAGGCCCATATAAGGTCGCTAGGGTCGTGGACGGCGACACCATCCGGGTAATCATCAACGGGGAGGAGGAGACCGTCCGCCTGATCGGTATCGATACGCCGGAGACGGTGGACCCCAGGAAACCAGTGGAGTGCTTCGGTCGAGAGGCATCGGCTGCTGCCAAGAGGATGCTCGAGGGCAAGCAGGTGTACCTAGAAGAAGACCCCACGCAGGGCAAGCGCGATCGCTACGGCAGGCTGCTGGCCTACGTGTGGGTCGACCACACCCTCTTCAACCTATGGATGATCCGCCAAGGGTATGCCCACGAGTACACCTACGACGAGCCCTACAAATACAGGGATGAGTTCCGCGCCGCCGAGCGGTACGCTCGCACCCACGACGTGGGATTATGGTCCCCTAAGACCTGCAACGGCGATACCGACCGTCCAGCATCCTGGACTCCGGACGGTCAGGGCTACTACAGACTTTCAGCACTGGCATGGTGACAAACCAGAAACGCGCTTAGGAGGACGTTGATGCCGCTGGAACTACCATCGGAGCAAGATCGTATCTTCATGCTCGCCAAGGCCTATCAGCTGATATCCATCTTCTTTGCCCATTGGCAGGACGCCGACATCACCCCTAAGGAGCTGGACGACAGGTTCAGGGAGTTCCTGCCACGCGTGTCTTCGGCGAGCTCGCGCCTAGGGCTGGCCAAGGCAATGTCGGAATTCATTTCTCCCTTGAACAACTCACATACGATGTACATGGATAGGGAGCTCCTGGAGAACACACCGGATCTAGGTTTTAGAGCACGCTTGCTCGACGGTGAATGGGTGGTCACCTCGAGTTCAGTACAAGATCTGCGGCCCGGAGATGCCATCCTTACCGTACAGGGGAGATCTTTGGATGAGTGGTACGCAGACCTGCGCAGGTACGTGTGCGCCAGGCAAGAGCGCTCCAGAAGACATTTGGTCATGATGTGGCTAGCACTCACGCTGGAGGATCAACCGTTGGAGGTAAGATGGCTGGACAAGAGCCAGGTGGAAAGATCTGCCAACCTGTCTCGGCCTCCATCACAGGTCGCATCTTCCGTAAGCACACAGACGGAGGGCAAATGGCTGAGCGATGACATCTACTACCTGCGCATTCCCAGCTTCGGCCAACCCCGATTCGAGCAGAGAGCCCTTGAGCTCGTGGAGCTTCACGCCCACGCCAGCCACATGATCATCGACGTGCGAGGCAACACTGGAGGATCAACGCCTTTGGGACTCATCCGCAAGCTGATGCACGTGCCCTGGCGCCCCTCCCGATACAGCACCCCAGCCCACGTAGGACTCCTGGAGTACCTGGCACTACACAGCACCGATTACGAAGACTTCGAGGATCTCCAGCTGCTGTGGCGCCCCAAGAACGTACAGCCCGAACCCGGCGCGTACCAAGGCAATCTCCTTATCCTGGTTGATCACCTCACGGGATCGGCCGCGGAGGACTTCGTGATCCCCTTCAAGGACAACGGGCGAGCGCTCATAATTGGAGAGCCCACTTGGGGCTCCACTGGCCAGCCCTACATGCAGGACTTTGGGGACGGCATAACCCTGTTCATCGGCACCAAGCGTGACTACATGCCCGATGGCTCTCAGATCGAGGGCAGAGGGGTCGAGCCCGACGTGAGAGTAGAGCCCACCCGCCAAGGGCTGTACCTTGATAGGGACCTTGTGCTCGATAGAGCCGTGGAGATACTCTCAGGGCTATAAGCCAGCCATAGCCTGCTCTAGATCCTCTATAATGTCCTCCACATCCTCCAGCCCCACCGAGAGGCGTACGAGGCCAGGCGAGATGCCGGCAGCCTTGATCTCCTCCTCGGAGTTATGGGTGTAGACCATAGAGGCTGGGTGGGTAATCAAGGTCTCCACGCCGCCCAAGCTGACTCCCAATGCACACACCTTAGTACGCCCGATAACCCTGTAAGCGGCGTCGTAGCCCCCTTTGAGCTCGAAGGATAGCATCCCACCAAAGCCACCGGACATCTGCCTGCGGGCTAGCTGGTGCTGAGGATGCGAGGCCAGCCCTGGGTAGTAGACTCTATCAACCGCTGGATGACTCTCGAGGAAGCGAGCCACCTCCATGGCGTTGTGGTTGTGCTCGCGCATGCGTAGGCCGTATGTGCGCAGTCCCCTGAGCAACAGCCAGGCTTCAAACGGGTGCAGCACCGGCCCATACACCCTCAGGTACTCCCACGCCCGCTCTACTAACTCCCGCTTACCGACCACTACCCCGGCGGTAACATCAGAGTGGCCCCCAAGATACTTCGTTGCTGAATGTACCACCAGGTCGTAGCCCAAGGCTACCGGGCGCTGGTTATAGGAAGATGCGAACGTATTGTCAGTGATCGCTATCGCCCCGTGTTCGTGAGCTATCTGTGCTGTGGTCTCGAGGTCCGTTATATCTAAGGTCGGGTTAGTTGGCGTCTCGGTGTACACGATGCGAGTATTGGGACGCATCGCACGCTTGAAAGCCTCGGTATCACGCTGGTCCACCTGTGTGACCTCCACTCCGTACCGAGGCAGCACCTCCGACAGCAGCGTGATCGTCGCCGTGTAGTGCGTGCGCTGGGCAACAATATGATCACCAGCCCGCAAGTTGGACATCAGGGCCACGGTGATCGCCGCCATGCCACTACCAGTCACCAACGCAGCCTCCGCACCCTCTATCTCCGCCAGCACCCTCTCCACCTGCTTGGTGTTGGGCGAGCCATAGCGGGTATAGAAGGTAGCAGGTGCTACTTCCCCGGCCAGCCTAGCGCCTTCCTCCGGCGAGGAGAGCCGGTAGGTACTAGTTTGGTAGATAGGCGGAGAGATAGCAGGGCTGCTGTTCAGCTCCTCATCGGCGTGTATCAGACGTGTCTGTAGACCTCTGCGCTCTTCGGTCAACTGCCACCTCCTAGCAGGGAAGAATTGCGGTAGTCGTAGGAGATTCCGGTCAAAGCTGGCCTACAGCAGACCATCGATGATCAGCTCGTACGCCAGGTGGGCTTTATCCGCGCCCCGGAACTCGAATTCATAACACTCACTGCCAGCGCACACTATCAACCTGCTAGTGGTGAACAGCTTGGGTGAGAAGAACGTCCCACTGTCATCCTCGGAGGCCACCCGCGTGATCTTGGAGAACGGGATGCTAACTATGGCCTTGCGCCGACCCAAGAAAGCCTTGTCGTAGAACACCAAGCGCTTGTCGGTGATTGCCACGAAGCCCGTGCCTCCACCCTTCATATCGAACACCGCCCGCAGCTGCTCGTAGGGACGTATGAAGCGAGATATCTTCTCGACCTGTTCCTTCTTGTCGTATACCACCTCGGTATCTTGTGTGCCAGAAGAGGCTTGTATGTCATGCATTGGCCTACCTCCACAAATCAAGGTTAGGCTAAAGGATACACCACGCACGAGGCCAGGACAAGGTGCTCTACTCTTGACCAAAGCCTCTGTGGACCTGCCTACGAAAACCAAGAGGCCACAGCACAGTTTAGCCGGCAACCCGAATTACTTGACCGTTTTCCCTTGATCCTCACCATAGGTATTGAAATCGGATGGATCCTTGTGCGCCAGCTTCAGGAGGTAGTCCACCTTGGCCTCTAGCCTGTCGTCGGAATCCCTTGACTGAGAGGAACCTACGTAGTAGGCAGCGGCCAACACCAACACCTGGAACAACAACTGCATCCACTCACTCTTGTAGTTCTCGTAGGATTGGCTCAGCCAATATATCACAAAACCGTCCCTCCCCCAGTAGGGCGTGGGCTGGTTGTGCATCTGTTGCTGGGAAACCCAGTCGAGTCGCGAGGTCACGAAATGGACGAGCTCGGAGAAGACCCAGAACGCTCCATAGATCACGGCCACTCCCCTAGCGTAGCGATGCATGCCGGGCAGACGAGTCAGCAGGAAATAGATAGCTATGATAACCGCCACGTCTCCCAGCACCGTCAAGAGAGCAGCCACAACCAAGCCGACAGTAAACATGCCCCACTCCTTTCAGCTGCTTGCTCCATGCGATCGCACTGGAAGAAGCAAGAAGTGGACCAAGGTCGCTATTTGGGGCCCGGG
>JBHORE010000041.1:0-5462 GCA_042408415.1 Thermobaculum sp. | reverse complement strand
GAGCACATCGCTGGCTACGTCCTGGAAGAGTACAAGGGCCTGGTGCTCGTGGTCAATAAGTGGGATCTCGTCGAGAAGGATGAGCACACCGCCGACGAGTACGTCGCCCACCTCCGGGAGAGGATGCCCTTCGTCGACTGGGCCCCCGTCAGGTTCATCTCCGCCAAGTACTCTCAGGGCATACCCGGGCTGATGGAGACCGCCCTCAGGATCGCCAGGGAGAGGGAGCGCAGGATCACCACCGCCGCCCTCAACCGCCTGCTGAGAGACGCCGTCGCCGCTCACCAGCCCCCCAGCAAGCCCGGCAAATGGCTCAAGTTCTACTACGTCACCCAGGCCGATGTCAAGCCACCCACCTTCGTCTTCTTTGTGAACGACCCCAAGCAGGTGCAGTTCGGCTACAAGCGCTATCTGGAGAATCGCATCAGGGAAGCCTACGGTTTTGAGGGTACTCCCATCAGGATGTACTTCCGCAGCAGACAGGAGACGTAGAGATGTCCGTGCTCATCGCGTGCATTATCGGGTACCTTCTAGGGTCCATCCCTAACGGCTACATCGTGGGCAGGCTCATGGCAGGAGTAGATGTGCGCACCGTCGGTTCCGGCAAGACGGGCGCCACCAACGTCCGCAGGCTCGTGGGATGGAAAGGCTTCTTCCTCGTGCTCCTGATGGACGTTGCCAAGGGCGCCCTGGCGGTGCTGCTCGCGCGGTGGCTCTTGCCCGAACCCAACTACTGGGCGCAGGCCGCAGCCGGCATCTTCGCCGTCGTAGGTCACACCTGGCCCGTCTTCCTGGGCTTCAAGGGGGGCAGGGGGCTGGCCACGGGCATGGGAGCGCTCCTGATGATGGTCCCACTGGCGGTCCTCCTGCTGGCCGTGCTAGGGGTGCCCCTGGTGATCATCTCGAGATATATCAGCCTGGGGTCCGTCACCGGCAGCGCTCTCGCACCCATAGTGGTGCTGCTGCTGGTGCTCTTCTTCCACCAGCCCTGGGCATACTTCGTCTACACCCTAGTGGCCGCCCTGCTGGTCATCGCCATGCATAGGGACAACATCCAAAGGCTCCTTCAGGGCACGGAGAGAAGGATCTAATGCCAGAAGACTGCAGGCACCAGCGTTCGTCGGAGCTTGATCTCCTTGGCCTGTGTTTCGAAGCTCTCCCCTATCTGTACCCAGGACTCCGCTGAGAGGGTGAGGAGGCAATGTGGTATCTCAGGGTTGAGCATAACCGATCTGTCGAGGAGGAACACTTGCACGTTCTCGGTCCTTCTGGGGAGCGCCACACATATGAGTGTCGTGCCCAGCTGGGGGGTCAATATCCTGCGGTTGTTGCATGCGTAGAGCGTGTCCGTCCAGCGGATGCGCACGCAGTGCAGCGCCAAGCGCCACCCCGTGCTGGGAATGCGCGTGAGGACCTGGTACTCGTCCTCCCCCCTCACCAGCTTGCCCTGATCGGGCTGCACCGGCTCTATCGTCTCCCCGTACCGCAGGAAGCTCTCCCTGTCGAGGACGTCGATGGCTATCGGTTGGGATCTCACGAGAGTAATGGTACGTCCTGCATCCCCGAAGGTCAACCTTCGCACACAACATCTTTCATCGGGAGGTAGATTTTGGGTAAGGTACACGTATCCAGCCACCCCCTGGTGGCCCACAAGACGACTCTTCTAAGGGACGTCAACACCGAGCCTAAGAGGTTCAGAGAGCTCGTGGACGAGATAACCAGCCTGCTGCTCTATGAGGCCACGCTGGATTTCCCCCTCAGAGAGGTGGAGGTCCAAACACCCCTGGCCACCACCCGCGGGTACGACCTCCAGTGGCGGGTCGGGTTCGTCCCCATCCTCCGCGCAGGATTAGGTATGGTGCCTGCAGCCCTGCGCCTGATGCCCTTCGCCGAGGTGTGGCACCTAGGGATCTACCGTGAGCACGATACCCTCAGGCCAGTGGAGTACTACAACAAGCTCCCCCAGGACCTGAACATCGATGTGGCCCTAGTGCTCGACCCCATGCTCGCCACTGGGGGCTCGGCCGTGGCAGCGGTGGACGTCCTCAAGCTCCGCAACCTGTCGGCCGTGCGCTTCGTAGGGCTCATCGCTGCCCCCGAAGGCATAGAGACCCTCACCAAGGCGCACCCAGATATCGATATCTACGTAGCTACTGTTGACTCACACCTCAACGACCAGGCCTACATCGTGCCCGGGTTGGGAGACGCAGGGGACAGGCAGTTCGGGACAGGCTAGCAGGGGAGAGTTACTGGCTGAGCAGATCAAACCTCACCTGCTCCTGCCTGCGGGTGATCGCCCTAAAGAGCCTTCGCACGAGCTGGGTAACATAATCGCCCAGCTCGTACGTGGCGATTGATCCAAGTACGAGGCCACCTATGGCGCCTATGACTGCGCCGAATATGAACAGGTTGCGTCCCGTGGTTGTCGACATTCCTTCCTCCAGGTTATTGGATGAGCAACAGGGGCTTCGCTTCCTTCCAGAGCTCGTCGAGCTTGTAGAACGCCCTCTGCTCTGGAGCAAAGATGTGCACCATCACATCCAGGAAGTCTATCAGCACCCAGCCCGAAGCGCTGGTGCCCTCTATCCTTCTGGTGGGCACGCCCATCTCGTCGGCCCTCTCTATCAGGGCCTGAGACAGAGCGTTGATCTGCCTCTCGGAGCTGCCGCTACAGATCACAAAGAAATCGGCAATGATCGACACACCTCTGAGGTCCAGCAGCACAATGTCCGAAGCCTTCCTCTCAGAGGCAACATCAACAAGCTCTCTTGCCAGTGTTTCCGGTTGTATCTGCGTAGAGTTGGCTGTAACCATTTATACCTCACTAAATTCTACCTATCACATGTATTCGTAGCAAACATTGTGCCCCTTTGGGCGGCCACAGCGCTTGGCAAATTATATGCGATATTTACAAGTGTGCGGTTGCGTGCAACTTTACCGGCCCTTACATTGTTATTAACAACTGATAGACATAAATATGCCCACGTGTCGTTGTATAACCTTCTAGGCTGCTGTTGAGTTATGAAATAGGGAATGAATTTCCACCTACGCAGGGGATGTAGGAGGACCACAGGTCTTATAGCAGGAGGTATAGGTGTGATAAAGCACAGGGAATCCAGAGAGGATTCTGGTCAGATATCGCACGAGGCGCTGTGCATCTACGAAGAGTGCAGGTTCTGCAAGCACAGAGTGAACGTGCATCGCACCCCCAATGAACAGGGTCAATGCAACCTCGAGCTGCAGGGGGTCATGAAGGTCGAGATGTGTAAGGGGAAGCTGTTCTTCTCCCTGGACCCCAATCGCGCAGCCAAGTACAGGATATGGAAGCTGACCCAACTGGCAAGGAGAACGCCCAGGGAGAATGGTCTAAGCATGATCTAGAGGACGGGCACAAGGCAAGAAGCCCGTGGTCACAGCCCCAGAGACTCCCTGAGCCTGTCAAAAAAGCCCTTCTCGCCCTGCTCGGGCTGAGGCTTCTCCAGTGTCTCTCCCAGTTGTCTCAGGAGCTGCTTCTGCTTCTCGTTCAGATGGCGGGGTACGACCACCCTGAAGGTGACCACCTGGTCCCCGCGGCCGCTGCCCCGTAGGCTAGGCACGCCCTTGCCACGCAACCTTATCGTGTCGCCGGTCTGCGTGCCAGGCTCAACCCTCACCTCGGTGGTCCCCTCCAGCGTTGGGACGTCTATAGTGTCGCCCAGAGCCGCCTGCACGATGTTTATAGGCATCTCCAGGTGTATATCCCTGCCAACCCGCCTGAACAGCGGGTGAGGCTTGATGTCGAACTCCACGAACAGGTCGCCGCTCGGAGCCCCAGGATCTCCCGGCTCCCCCTCGCCCGACAGCCTCAGATGGAAGCTCTCATCGATGCCCGCAGGCACTCTCACCTCCAGCCTGCGTGGGGCCATCACCCAGCCCTGGCCCCGGCACTCACGGCACGGGTTGGTGATCACCACGCCCTCGCCCTGGCACGTGTTGCACTGCGTCACCGTCACGAACTGCCCTATAAGCGTGCTCTGCATCCTCCTCACCTCGCCCGATCCGCCACAGGTAGGGCATCGGGATGGCGAGCTCCCCGGCTCCGCCCTACTGCCCTGGCACCTTGGACAGACCGTGCGCTTGGTGATCTCTATCTCCTTGGTAGTGCCAAACACCGCTTCCTCGAAGGTCAGCGTCATCCTGTAGCGCAGGTCGTTGCCCCTGCGAGGGCTCCTCGTTCGCCTTGTGGATGCCCCAAAGATGTTCTCGAATATAGTCTCGATGCCGAAGCCGAAGGGGCTGCCGGTGAAGTCGTAGCTGCCAAAGCCGCCGTTGCCCAAGCCCTCGTGGCCAAAGCGGTCGTACATAGCCCGCTTCTCGGCATCAGAGAGCACCTGGTAGGCCTCGTTGATCTCCTTGAACTTGGCCTCCGCATCAGGGTCCTTGTTCACGTCGGGATGATACTGCCGTGCCAGCCGCCTGTATGCACGACGTATCTCCTCCTCCGACGCGTTGCGAGGTACTCCAAGGATCTCGTAATAGTCCCTCTTAGTTCTGCTGTCCATAGGCACTCAACTCTAAGTAAATGCTATCAAATAACAACTTACCTAATGCGTCGACAGGTGTCAAAAAGCAGTGTGGCCGGAGCACAAACCGACTCCGGCCACACCAACAAGGCCTAGACCTCTCTGAATTCGCCCTCTATGGTGCCGTCATCAGGACCCTTGCCCTGGTCACCCTGTGGCCCCTGCTGGCCGCCAGGCTCGGGTCCATAGGTGCCCGTCGCCTGCTGACCGTACATCTGGGCACCGATCTGCTGGCTTGCCCTGGCTAGCTCGTCCGTAGCGGTTCTTATCCTGCCTATGTCCTCGCCGGCCATCGCTTGGCGCAGATCCTCGATCTTGCGCTGGATGTCGGACTTCAGGCTCTCGTTGATCCGATCGCCGTGCTCGCGCAGCACCTTCTCGGTCTGGTAGATCAGAGAGTCGGCGATGTTGCGGGCCTCCACCAGCTCCTTGCGCCTCTGGTCCTCGGCGCGGTGCTGCTCGGCCTCGCGCACCAGCCGCTCCACCTCCTCCTTCGACAGACCGCTGGAGGCTGTGATCGTAACCTTCTGCTCACGGCCAGTCGCTAGGTCCTTGGCCGAGACGTTGAGTATGCCGTTGGCGTCTATATCGAAGGTCACCTCTATCTGCGGCACTCCCCTGGGCGCGGGCGGTATGCCGTCGAGTATGAACCTTGCCAGGGTCTTGTTCTCGGAAGCCATGGGCCTCTCGCCCTGCACGACGTGGATCTCGACCTGTGTCTGGTTGTCCGCCGCGGTCGTGAACACCTGGCTCCTGCGGGTTGGGATGGTCGTGTTGCGCGGGATCAGCGGTGTGGCCACCCCACCCAGCGTCTCGATGGACAGGGTCAGAGGCGTAACGTCCAGCAGCAGGACGTCCTTCACCTCGCCAGACAGCACACCCGCCTGGATCGCCGCACCT
>JBHORE010000120.1:0-7667 GCA_042408415.1 Thermobaculum sp. | reverse complement strand
TGAGGTGGCAGCTACTTTCGCTGCCGGTAGGGCTGCTCAGGGCTGGATCTACGGTGAGAACGTAGCTTGGATCGCCACCGATCCATCTAGGTCCAAGGTGGTGGGCAAGGTGGGTGTGGCCCTCCCACCAACAGCTCCTGGAGTGATGCAGGATGCCAAGTCCGGCAAGGGCTACATAGGCTACTATGACGGTGGGGCCTTCGCCATACCCTACTCTTCCAAGAAGCAGAAGTGCGCGCTGCTGTGGCTGGAGTACATAGGTCAGCCATCGGTGCAGCCCGAGTGGGCAGCCAAGACGGCCCGCATCACCCTCACCGAGACCTTTGACGATCCGCTGGTCAAAGAAGTTGACCAAAAGACTGGTGGCTACTTCACCCTGATGCGCAAGTACGGTGACCTGTTCGCTGGTGCTCCTCCGTTCCCATTCCATGCGCAGGTCAGGGAGGTTGTGGCTCCGTTCATCTACAAGGCTATATCTGGACAGATGAGTCCTGATCAAGCCCTGGACGAGGCCGCCAAGGCCGCGGAGGAAGAGATGCAGAGACTAGGCTACGGGAAGTAGGTGGTGGTGTATGTGGTCTGCAAGAACTGGGTGGGCGCTACTGGCGCCCACCCTCATAGTACTAGCTGTGACGGGGCTGGCGCCCTTCTTCTACGTGCTGTACGTGAGCTTCTTCAACTGGAACGTCTTCTCGGCACAAGCTGGGCTGTCCTTCGCGGGGCTGGAGAACTACCGCAGGCTGGTGTTCGATCAGGCATTCTTGTCCTCGCTCTGGATCACCATCAAGTTCACATTCTGGGCGGTGCTCAGCGAGATGGTACTGGGTTTCCTGCTGGCCCAGCTCCTCACCAGGGAGTTCCCCGGCAAGGCCTTCTTCAGGACCATCCACGCGTTGCCGCTCATGGTCGCACCGATCGCTGTGGGTGCCACCTGGCGGCTGATGATGATTCCAGGGTTCGGTCCTGTGCCCTACTACCTGCAGCAGTGGTTCCACATCGACTACAACATAGGGCGCTACAGCGGGCAAGCCTTCTGGACCACGGTGCTCATGGACGTGTGGCACTGGACTCCCCTGGTTACCCTTACGCTCCTTGCGGGACTGATCTCCCTTCCCAGGGAACCCTTTGAGAGCGCCCAGGTGGATGGTGCCAACGCTTTCCAGATCTTCCGCTACCTCACGCTGCCTATGATCAGGCCCGTGATGCTTACTACTCTGTTCATACGCATCATGGACGCCCTGCGCATCGTGGATGAGGTGTGGATGCTAACTGGTGGTGGGCCGGGGGCCGCCACCAGGTACACCGGCATCCACCTGTGGCGCGAGGTCTTCCCCAAGACCGACTACGGGTATGGTTCGGCTATGAGCATGCTGCTGCTGTACTTCACGATCGTGCTTAGCTGGCTGCTGTTTGTAGCCATCACGAGCAGAGGGAGTAGGGTAACATGAGCAAAGAGAGAGCTGTGGCTGGCAAGCTAAGGGGCAACATACTAACGTATCTGGTGTGGATAGTAGCCACATTGATCACGCTCCTGCCTATATACTGGATGTTTCTGGTGTCCATCCGCAGCAGGGTGCAGCTGTTTGGTACCCCTTCGCTGATGATTCATGGCGTGTACACCGAGAACTACACCAGCTTCTTCGGCGACGCTACCTTCCGAAGGTACCTGCTCAACTCCATCATAGTCTCCTCCTGTAATGCGATCCTAGTGGCCGTGCTGGCTGTGATGGCCACCTATGCCCTATCGCGCTGGAGGCTCAAGGGCGAGCAGAACATCTTCTTCTGGACTATCACCAACAGGATGGCTCCCCCGGCGGCATTCCTGCTGCCGCTATTCCTGCTGTTCACTCGTATATTCAAGTTCGGTGGCTGGGACCTGTTCGATACGCGCCTGGGGCTCATCCTCTTCTACACGGTGTTCAACCTGCCCTTCGCCATATGGCTGCTCAAGGGCATTATAGATGGCATTCCGGTGGAGCTGGACGAGGCCGCCATGGCCGATGGCGCTGATGTGAAGACCGTCCTCCTGAGGATTATCGTGCCGCTGGCGGCTCCGGGGATAGCCATCAGCGCCATATTCAGTTGGGTCTTCTCATGGAACGAGTACCTGCTGGCGGCCACTCTCACCAGCGTCAACGCCCGCACCATCACCACCGGCCTGGCGGAGTTCGTGACGGTTACCGGCACCAACTGGGGTGAGATGGCTGCAGTGTCGATGGTCGCCCTGTTGCCCGCGCTGATCTTCCTGGCGCTCGTGCAGCGCTACATAGTGATGGGACTTACTTTCGGTGCTGTGAAGGAGTAGGGTCATGGCAAGTGCAAAAGGCTTCGTGCCACCAGAGGAACATGAGGGTAGAAAAGGTTTCCTGCCTATAGAGACTAACCTCTTTGATAGATGCTTCATCAGCATCGTGCTGCTCGTGGCCGTTCACCTTTTTTGGATGAGGTTCGTGGAGTCTTTGCTTCCGATATGGATAGCCACGGTCCTTTCGGTCATAATAGGAGCCATAATCATCGCGAGAGGATGATCACAGGAGGTGATGCCGTGGCTTCAGAATTACCTAAGACTATGCAGGCCGTAGTGTGTTATGGTCCAGAGGACTACAGGGTGGAGGAGCGCCCCGTGCCGATCCCGGGACCTGGCGAGGTGCTCGTTCGTGTGCCTGCCGTGGGCATATGCGCAAGCGATCTCAAATGCTACACGGGTGCACCCATGTTCTGGGGGGATGAGCACAGGGCCGGTTACTGCCAACCACCGGTGATCCCAGGACATGAGTTTGTGGGCTACGTGGTTGCGCTGGGTGAGGGGGCAGGTGAGAAGTACGGCCTGCAGGTAGGGGATCTGGCGGTCTCCGAGCAGATAGTGCCTTGCTGGCAGTGCAGGTTCTGCAAGCGTGGCCAGTACTGGATGTGTCAGCAGCACGATGTCTATGGCTTCAGGCAACGCACCTTCGGTGCCATGGCTGAGTACATGCTGTGGCCAGCCGATGCTATCAACTATAAGGTGCCATCCGATATCCCCCCTCACCACGCGGCCTTCATAGAGCCGCTGGCCTGCGCCATCCACGCCGTCGACAGAGGGGAGATCAAGTTCGAGGACGTGGTGGTGATCGCTGGCGCCGGGCCCTTGGGCCTGGGCATGGTCGCCGCGGCGCGGATGAGGAACCCTCGCCTGCTGGTGGTTGTGGATCTCGTGGACCACCGCCTGGAGGTGGCCCGTAAATGCGGGGCGGACCTTACCCTCAACCCCTCCAGGGTGGACGTAGTGGAGGAGGTGCTAGGGCTCACTGAGGGTTACGGTTGCGATGTGTACATAGAGGCTACCGGCCATCCTGCGGCCGTAGAGCAGGGTCTGCGGATGATCCGCAAGCTTGGTACTTTCGTCGAGTTCAGCGTGATGCGAGAGCCCGTGACCGTGGACTGGACGATCATAGGCGATACCAAAGAGCTCAATATACACGGTGCTCATCTAGGGCCCTACTGCTACCCCATCGCGATCGACATGATCCGCAAGGGCAAGTTGCCCATGGACGATATAGTGACTCATCGCCTGCCGCTGGCGGACTTTCATAAGGGGATCGAGATCATGCAGGCGCGCACGCCGTCTATTAAGGTTGTACTAGAACCCGGCATTTAGGTCTACAAGCTAGAAAGGAGAGCAAGGTTATGCAGAACAAAGCAGCTGTGCTGTACGCCCCCCATGACGTGCGCCTGGAGGAACGTCCAGTGCCGGTACCAGGCCCCAGAGAGGTGCTGGTGAAGGTCAGGTCTGTTGGCGTATGTGGCTCCGACGTGCACTACTACGAGCACGGAAGGATAGGTAGCTTCGTGGTAGAAGCTCCACTGATCCTCGGCCACGAGTCTATGGGTGTGGTGGTTGGCCTAGGCAGCGAGGTCACGAAGCACCAGGTGGGTGAGAGGGTGGCGCTGGAGCCGGGTGTGCCCTGTGGGACCTGCCGGGAGTGCCGTGCCGGCAGGTACAACCTGTGCCCGTACGTCAAGTTCTTCGCTACGCCCCCGGTCGATGGCGCCTTCGCGCGCTATGTCACGATCCACGAGGACTTCGCCTATCCTCTGCCCGATGAGATCTCCGACGATGCGGGCGCTCTAGTAGAACCCGTGTCCGTTGGATTATGGGCTTGCCGCAAAGCTCGCCTGCGTGGCGGGGACCATGTGCTCATCACTGGCGCGGGCCCTATAGGACTGCTCGCTATGCTGTCGGCGTACGCGCTGGGCGCAGCCAAAGTGACCGTCACCGACGTGGTAGATGAACGCTTGGAATTCGCCCGCAAGTTGGGTGCCAGTCAGACGATCAACGTTCGTAGCAATCCTTTGTCGGAGGCTGGGGTGGAGGCCGATGTGCTGATAGAGTGCTCCGGTAGTCCCACGGCGGTCAAGGATGGTATCAGTAGCCTGAGACCAGCGGGCACTGCTGTGCTGGTGGGTATGGGGCCTGGCGAGACGGTCGAGATACCTGTAGCCTACCTGCAGCAGCACGAGATCTGGCTCACCGGTACCTTTAGGTACGCCAACACCTACCCCGATGCGATCGAGCTGATAAGGACAGGCAAGATCCGTCCTGAGCAGATAGTCACCGGTCACTTCTCGCTGGCGGAGACGGAAGCCGCCCTGCAGGTGACCAGGCGCGACCCTTCGCAGGTCAAGGTCATGGTGCTGCCCCACGAGGAGGGTTAGCCCTATGCCTAAACCTAGAGTGCTGGTGCTGGAACCTATACACGAGAGCGGCATGAGTAAGCTGCGGGCCCATGCCGATGTGGTGATGGCGGAGTCTCTCGATGAGGATAGCTTGCGCCGGCAGATAGCTGATGTGCAGGGGGTGGTAGTGCGTGCTGGTGGCAAGCTCACGCGCAGCGTGCTCGAGGCTGCTGATGGCCTTAGGGTGATAGGTCGCCATGGCGTAGGACTGGACAATATCGACCTGGAGGCTGCCAAGGAGCTAGGAATAGCTGTCGTGTACACGCCAGAAGCCAACGCCGAATCTGTGGCGGAGCATGCTGTCGGGATGATGCTCGCTCTAGCCAAGCGCCTGCATGAGGGCCACGAGGCCCTGAGGGCGGGCGATTGGGGCGCTCGCTATCGACTGACGGGCAGGGAGCTGCTCGGCAAGATCCTGGGCGTGGTGGGCATGGGCAGGATAGGTCGCCGCGTAGCCGAGATCTGCTCCTTGGCCTTCTCTATGGAGGTGATGTTCTACGACGTCGTGGAGCCCCAGCTGCCACCTGGCCTGCGAGCGATCAGGGTGGATCTCGAGGAGCTGCTATCTAGGGCCGACTTCGTCAGCTTCCACGTGCCTTTGCTCCCGTCCACGTACCACATGCTGGGAGAGAGGGAGCTGAGGCTCATGCCTAAGACCTCGTGCCTGGTGAACACCTCCAGGGGTGGGGTGGTAGATCAGGACGCTCTGGTAAAGGCGTTGCGAGAGGGCTGGATCGCTGGTGCGGCGCTGGATGTGTTCGAGCCCGAGCCTCTGCCAGCGGATAGCCCTCTACTGGAGCTGCCCAACGTGCTGATTACCCCTCACATGGCATCCCATACAGAGGAGTCGCTGCAGAGGATGAGCGAGGTCGTGGATGATGTACTCGCTGTGTTGGAGGGTAGGCAGCCACGGTTCAGGGCGGTGTAGAACTACCGACAGCGCTCGCAGTGGCCGTAGATCGCGTAGTGCACCATCAGGGCGTCGAAGTTGTAGCGCTCCATGATCTGGCGGTGCACCTCATCGAACGTGTCCTGAGGTATCTCCCACATCTCGCCGCACCCCAAGCATATCAGGTGATGGTGGTCGGCGCGGTCTATGGGATGGTAGCTCCACGTGCCCTTGCCGAGATCCGTCTGGGTGATGAGCCCGGCGTCCCGCAGCAGCTCGAGGGTCCTGTAGACCGTGGAGAAGCTGATGTGAGGGTACATCTGCTTGACCCGCTCGTAGAGCTCCTCGGCTGTGACGTGGTCATCGGTGGATAATAGGTACTCCAGGATCATGATGCGCTGCGGAGTTATCCTGCAGCCCTGCCGCTTGAGCACCTCCACGGCGCTCTCCATAGTCATCTTGGGAGCTTGGTTGGTCATGCATCACCTCCCTCTGGTCATACTGCATATTTTCCTTATTGCACTTTACTGCAAATACATATATTTTTCAAGGGGTGCTTGGGCTTAATAATGAGAAGAGTATAATCAGGCTCCGATCTTTGCTATGTATGCGCACATGTGCGTTGCTCCAAGTTCTCAGGTATCGAGATCGAACGCGGATTATGATATATTTGATGTGTTGACAAATCAACCGAGGTGAGCCCGATGAGCCTGGAAGACAGACCGCTACCGGAGTACTACAAGATCAAGATGGCGCTGCTCAACGAGATACGGCAGGGCAGGTTCGTGCCTGGCCAGTCGTTCATCACCGAGAAGGAGGTGTGCAGGCGCTTCGGTGTCAGCCGCATCACCGCCGCCCGTGCCCTCAACGACCTAGTGCGCGAGGGCGTGCTGACCCGCAGGCGCGGGCTGGGGACGTTCGTTACGGGCACGATGGAGTCGCCGCCACAAGGGCACAGGGAGGGCAGGCTGATAGCCTGCATATTCGAGGTGCTGCATGGGCACCACGTCATCGAGATCCTCCGGGGCATAGAGGAGGTCTGTAGAGCGGAGGGCTTCCACACTCTCCTATTCGACTCCATGCTCTCGGCGCAGGCGGAGGTGCAGAACCTCAGACGTGCCAGGCAGGCGGGAGCTGCGGGCGTGGTCCTGTATCCGGTTGATGGATCCCCCAACGCCGTACATATAGAGGCACTGCTGCAGGAGGGTATGCCCGTGGTAATGGTCGACCGCTACTACCCGAACGTGCCGACCGACAGAGTCCTGCCTGACAGCTGGTCGGCGGGGTATCTGCTGACCAAGGAGCTCATCGGGCGCGGGCACAAGCACATCGCCACAGTGTGGGGCGAGACCTCGTGCACGAGTGTGCAGGAGAACCTTGCGGGGCACCTGCAGGCGCTGCGGGAGCACGGGCTCGAGGTCGTGCCCGATCTGACCGCGTTGCGTCCTTACGACTCGCTGCCCGAGGATGGTAGACTGGCGATCCTGCGTGGTTGGATGTCTGCCCCCTACAGGCCCACGGCGATCCTGGCGGCCAACAGCCACGTGCTGACGGTGGTCGCCAAGGACCTCGGTCGCATAGGGGTGGAGGCGAATCGGATCGCCCTTGCATCCGCCGCAGATGACAACCCGGAGGCTCTCTACACCTTGGGAGCCATGACGGCCGTGTTGCCCTCCAGACACATGGGCGTGGAGGCCGCTCGCCTGCTCATGGAGCGGATAAAGGCTGGTGGAGAAAGGCCCTACAGGCATGTGGTGCTACCGGTCACGGTTGTACCCCACATCTCCACCGACCAGATCCAGGACCTGGCGGGCAATAACCAGCAGGTCGTTAGGTCCCAGTCGCCCAGCTAGGGGACTAACCCCATCTATTCGGGCGCGCTCATGGCAGCTTTTGTCCTTGGGGACAGGACAACAAGGTATTGGTCGTCCTCCGTACGGCTGTTGACTTGTTTCCTATTTGTAGATGATCTTGGGCTTGTCCACAGCGTAGAGCTTGTACATGTAGGTGCTTGAACAGGCTGGTCGCGATAGCCCCTCGCCGCACCCATTCCAGATCTAAG
>JBHORE010000119.1:0-13191 GCA_042408415.1 Thermobaculum sp. | reverse complement strand
TGGCCGCGTTCACTGAGGAGGACCGTAGGTTCCTCGAGGCGGTGGCGGCGATGATCGCCGAGAGGGTTGGGTAGAGATGAGGGCCTTCGGAGTCGACCAGCGGAGAGAGCAGTACGGCCTCATCGCCTCGCTCCTGGTGCTGATAGTGGCCCTGGCAGCGGCGATCGCTACCGGCAACCGCTTCAGCCAGGTCACGGGCGGGGTGGAGGCGATAGCCTTCAGCTGGAGCAGGCTCATGAGCTCACTGGGCAGCGCGCTACCTCTCGGCTACGCCTTCGTCGCCGGTATGGTGGCCGCGGTCAATCCTTGTGGTTTCGCCCTCCTGCCCGCGTACCTCGCGTACTATCTTGGAGATGGTACCGAGCACAAGGGAGTTCAGCTGGGCCGAGCCTTGGGGATCAGCGTGATGGTGACGCTGGGCTTCGTGCTCCTGTTCGGTACCATGGGGGTGGTGCTGGCAGCCGTCACCACGAGCGTCGCTGGCGTTTTCCCCTGGGTGGGGCTCATCGTGGGAGTCGCACTAGTTTTCCTAGGCGGCCGGATGCTTGGCGGGCACATGGTCTACTCCAGCCTGGGAGAGAGGGTAGCCGACCGCATCGGCAGCCGGGCGCGAGGGCGCAACCTCGGGGCCTACTTCCTGTATGGCCTGGCCTATGGAGCCTGCTCCCTCGGGTGCACCCTGCCCATCTTCCTGAGAGTGGTAGGCGGGACCCTCAGCGCGGGCGACACCGTGAGGGGGTTGTGGCAGTTTGTGAGCTACGCCCTCGGGATGGGAGCTGTGCTGGCGGCCCTAACGCTAGCTGCGGCCGTCCTCTCCGGCGCCGCCATCCGCAGGGTAAGAACCTTGTCGCGCTGGGTGCAACCCGCCTCGGCGGTGCTCCTGCTGCTAGCTGGCGGGTACATCGTGTACTATTGGCTGACCTTGGGAGGGCTGCTGTAGCTCACACGCCACCCATACGCTGCAAGAGTCCTCCGTCCACGTAATAGGTGGCGCCGGTGACGTAGCTGGCATCATCGGATGCCAGAAAGAGTGCCACGTTCGCTACTTCCTCCGGCATACCAGGCCTGCCCATCGGTATCCTGCGGCGGACGTACTCCATCGTCCCAGGATCGAGCAGCGCAGCCTCCGTCATCGGCGTGACGATCGTGCCGGGAGCGATGTTGTTCACCCTGATCCCGCGGGGTGCTAGCTCTACCGCCAGGGTGCGCATGATGCTGCGCAGCCCCGCCTTAGAGGCACCGTAAGCCGCACCTCCTGGGGTAGCAGTATCTTCGTGCACCGAGCTGATGTTGATTATCACGCCTCCACCCCTCTCAGCCATCAGAGCCGCAGCCCTCTGGCACAGCACCCAGGGACTGACGAGGTTAACGTTCATCACACGCATGAAATCCTCAAGCGGGGTGGACAGAGAGTCGGGATAGCCCGAGCCGGTGCCGGCGTTGTTGACCAGCACGTCTATCCTGTCGACGATCTGTAGGACCCTGTCGAACATCCTGGAGGCGTTCTGGGGCTCGGACAGGTCCGACTGCACGATCTCCGCCCATCTGCCACACGCACGGATCTCCGCCGCGGTGCGCTGAGCCCCATCGACGTCCTGCCAGTAGTGCACCACGACGTCGGCGCCCTCGCGTGCAAAGAGCAATGCTATCGCCCTGCCTATACCGCTGTTCGCTCCGGTAACGAGCGCTATCTTATCTAGAAGTTTCACCTATACATCCCCCCTGTGTTGTTATCTTGCATCTGCTTGCAGATGGCAAGCAATTGCAGCTAAAATGCAAAGTCGTCTACTGTGCAACCATCAGTAGAAGGAGAACAGTTATTGGTGCGAGATAAGTTAGCATATTTTGTGGTCTCTCTGTCGATCTTGTCTATGCTTTTGACCGCATGCGGCTTTGGAAACACCAACACTTCCAATAATGCCAACCCACCCCCCACCATGACCAGCCAGCACACACCCACACCCCCCTTGGTCCCGAGCGACCCCACCGCCACACCGGACCCAAGCCCCACTCCTGATGCACGACCATCGGGGGAGAAGCCTGGGATGCCCTCCCCGACGGTCGAATCCAGAGAGGGGCAGGATGCCCGTACAGTGACTTACACCGGCAGGGTGCTGGATGAAAACGGCAGGCCGGTGAGATTAGCCTGGGTATACGTGGATGAAGCTATGGGGAGGACAGACGAGGCCGGTAAGTTCGCACTACGGGCACCAGCCGGCGCGAGGGAGCTCACTGTGATGGCTCCAGGCTACAGGAAGCTCACGCGCAGGATCACAGCTCGCAACCTGGGAGACATCTCCCTCACGCCGTTCGTCGCCAAGGCCGTGTACGTCTCGGGCATCGGTGACCCCAAGGTCTACAGGAGGTTCATGCAGCTCATCGAGGAGACCGAGCTGAACGCGATCGTCATCAACGTCAAGAACGACGACGGCAAGGTGTGGACGAGCAAAGTCCCCCTCGCCAGGCAGATAGGTGCCAGCTACGAGGACTTCCACCTCAGGGAGTTCGTGCGCGACATGCACCGCCGCGGGATCTACGTCATAGGCAGGTTCACTACCTTCCGAGATCCGACGCTGGCGACTGCGCGCCCGGACATGGCGGTGCGCGATATCCGGGGAGGCGTTTGGGAGGACAACAAAGGCCATCGCTGGGTGGACCCGTTCAACAAGAAGGTCTGGAGATACTTTGGAGATCTGCTCGAAGAGATAGCGACGAGCGGTATAGACGAGATCCAGTTTGACTACGTCCGATTCCCGGTGGACGGCGACTTGAGCAGGGTGAAGTACCTCACCCCCAGCACGCGCTACAACCGTCCCGACACAATAGAGGCCTTCCTCAGGTACGCCTCCGGCAGGATCAGGCCCCACAAAGTGTTCATATCGGCGGACACCTATGGACTCACCGTCTGGAGCGAGAAGGAACAGGGCACCGGACAGGTGCTGGAGCGGCTGGCTCCCTACCTGGACTACTACTCACCCATGATCTACCCAGATCACTTCGCTCCGGGCACGGGCGGCTACAGGATACCTTCCGCCCATCCTTACGAGATCATCTACGAGTCCGTCGTCAGGGCCAAGCGTCGCCTTAGGGGAAACAACGTGAACACGTTGGTGCGACCCTACCTATCGGCCTTTCCGGACACACAGTATGGCCAACCTTTCGGTCTGCCACAATGGCTAGCACAGAAGCGGGCTGCTGAAGATGCCGGCGCCCACGGCTGGATCTACTGGGATGCCGCGCTGCAGTACCCGAATGAGCTCTTCCGCAAGGAGTAAGGGCTTGGTGCCGCGGGGTAGGATAGCTGGAAGGGCAGGGAGTGCCCCCACCGCTTGTGGCTTGACACCAACCGGCACGCCTGCCGACCGCTATCATCGAGGTATGAGCTCGACCGCGGCCATCTGCCGGAATACCTGCTGGTACGTGTTGCCGGCACCTGGAGGGACATACGATACGTTTGCGCCCCTGGGTGCAGTCAGCCGCTGTTTGCCCATCGGTTTGGTGAGCTAGTATGAGTTGGAGGGATATGGTATATGTCGCTGCTATGGCCCTGGGGAGGATTGGTGATTATTGGATTCTGCGTGGGCGCCCTGGGCACTCTTATAGGCGCGGGCGGGGGCTTCCTCTTAGTGCCCATCCTCCTGTTGATGTATCCTCACGAGTCGGCCAAGACCATCACCGCCATCTCCCTAGCCGTGGTGTGGCTGAACGCTACTGCGGGCTCCATAGCCTACGCGCGCATGCGGAGGATAGACTACCACCGGGGAACTATCTTCGCCGTCGCCAGCGCTCCCGGCGCGGTCATAGGGGCACTGGTAACCCGCTACATACCCCGAAGCGTGTTCGACCCACTGTTTGGGCTCGTGCTGCTGGCGCTCTCGACCTACATCTTCGTGCGAGGCAAGGCCCCCGAGGGCAGCTCTCGCCCAGCCAACGTCAACGTCCCCCTGGGAGCCGTGCTCAGCTTTGGAGTAGGATTCCTCTCCAGTCTGCTGGGCATTGGCGGGGGCATCATCCACGTGCCGCTGCTCGTGCAGCTGCTGGATTATCCCACGCACATCGCCACAGCTACTTCCCACTTCATCCTGGCGATCATGAGCTTCGTGGGCACCGTCACCCACATAGTCACTGGCGAGTTCACCACTGGTTGGAGGCGCACGCTTGCGCTCGGGATAGGGGTGCTGGCGGGTGCTCCTGTGGGCGCAAGGCTGTCGCAACGGCTGGGTGGGAAGACCATCCTGAGGGCTTTGGCACTTGGTCTGATGCTGGTTGGGCTAAGGCTACTGCTCCGCATATTCTAGGGGCGAGGACCTTGATCGGCCTCGCCCCCTGCCAGCTGCTTGCGGTAGAGGGTCGGGGGCAGACCGAAGTAAGCCCTGAACCTGCGGCAGAAGTAGTTAGGGTCGGACCAGCCCACCTCGGAAGCGATCCGCGTGATGCTGAGGTCAGTGCGCAGCAGCAGGTGGGCCGCCTTCTCCAGGCGCAGCCTCGCCAGATAGGTCATCGGAGGTAGTCCCAGCTGTTCCTTGCACAGCCTTACCAAGTACGAGGGCTCCAGCGCTACCTCTCCCGCCAGCTCGCGCAGCGTCCAGTCGCGATCCATCTCGGTCCGCAACAGCTGCACCACTCGACCCACCGCTGGGTGCTGTCTGGAGCGGCTGGCAAGCACCTCCGTGATGAAGCGCCTCGCCAGCAACCCCAACAGCAGCAGCAGATGCCCTAATCGCTCCACCCGGGATACGGCCGCGTCCTCGGAGAACCTGAGCAGGGCCTCGAAGTGACCCCTGGCGATCTCCGTATCATCCTCCGTTAGCTTGACGTGCACGATCTCCGCCTCGGCGTGAGAGTCTTCCCCGAAGATGCAGCCGGCGACGGGATCCTCCCCTAGCCAGGCCAGCTCCTGGTGCAGCAGCTCGGGGCCGACGCAGCAGTTGTATACCTCTAGGCCGCAGCAATCCAGGAAGGCATGCCAACTCTGGGGCCATAGGATGAAGGCGTCCCCTCGCGACACCGGCAGGTCGCCTCGGATAGTGCGATGCACTCCCTGCCCACCGAAGATCACTGCTATCTCCAGAAAATCGTGGGAGTGTGGCTGACAAGGCGCTTCCAGCTTATGCAAGTTGACGTCCAGCGGGCAGTACTCTCCCTTGAACACCATTTGTCTGGGTAGCCTGGGCCAACTCTCCACCTAAGTCCTCCCTAAGTATCCCTTGAATCAATATTGTGCTACTTTTAGCGTCTTTCAGTCTAGTAGAAACCCCTCGGCTGTGAGAAGATCGTGCTACAGGAAGGAGGTAGTACAGATGTTGGACATAGTGGAGATCACCCATACCACTACGGCCGACCAGGTCACCAACGAGGCGGTACAGCTCTACCGAAGCCAGGGCTTCATCAGGGTGCGCGGTGCCCTCTCTCCGGAGGAGGTGGAGAGATTTCGAGAGGCGGCGTTGAGGCTCTCCGAGCGCATGCAGAGCCTCCACAAGGGCTCGGTCTTCACACACCTCGTCAACGCCTGGCGCGAGGACGAGGTGCTTCGTGAGCTCACCCTGCACCCCAAGCTGGCCAGGATAGCTGAGGCGCTCGCGGGCGTGCCCCTACGCCTGTGGCACGACCAGGTGCTTATCAAGCAACCTCAGAAGAGCACGGCCACCGAATTCCATCAGGATCAGCCCTACTGGCCGCACGCGCGCTCCGCGCACTCGCTCTCGGCCTGGGTGGCGCTGTGTGATGTGCCGGTCGAGAGGGGGTGCATGACGTTCATTCCCAGATCGCATACCCGCACAGAGCTGGCCGCGCAGAACCTAGAAGACCCACGCAGCCTCTTCAGCCTGTGTCCCGATCTAGAGTGGGACGCCAGGGTGACGCTGCCTCTGCGCGCAGGGGACTGTACCTTCCACCACAGCAGGTGCGCCCACATGGCCAACCCCAACGTGACAGACGAGCCAAGAGTGGCTCACGTGATCATCTACATGGACGCCGACACCGTCTACACTGGTCAACCCCACGTGGTTACCGACCCGCTCGCGCTGTCGCCGGGACAGACCTTGGAGGGGGAGCTGTTCCCGCGCGTGGGCGAGCGCAGGTAACCGGCCCTTTCCCTCGAGGGGCTGGGGATTTAATCCCCAGCCCTCTTGTTTGCTCAGGCTCCTATCTGCCGACGTTATCTCCTTAGCTCTCAACAATATGTTCGCAAGCACCGAAATAATATAGAATGGGAGTGAGCCTTAGTAGCCTATGTGGCTTCGGTAGAAGGAGCGGTACTTATGAAGAGAGAGCTAAGCCTCGTGGTCAACGGCGAAACGAGGATTATCAGCACGTACCCAGAAAAGCCCCTACTGTTTGTGTTGCGCGAGGAGCTCGGGCTCACAGGTGCGAAGCCCGGATGCGGAGAGGGCGTCTGTGGTTTCTGTACGGTCCTGGTGGATGGGGAGCCCCGGCGCTCGTGCCTCCTGCCAGTGGCATCCGTGGAGGGGCAGGAGGTGACGACGATAGAGGGTTTGGCCAAGGGCGGAGAGCTGCATCCCGTGCAGCGCGCCTTCATCGAGCTCGGAGCCATGCAGTGTGGTTACTGTACTCCAGGCATGATCATGAACGCGGTGGGGCTGCTGCGCCAGCACCCATCGCCTACCAAGTCGGAAATTGAGGCTTACATGGAGGGGAACATCTGCAGGTGCGGCACGTACCCACGTATCCTACAGGCCGTGATGCGCGCCGCGGAGACCTTCAGGGAGGTGAGGGGCTGATGGAGACGCGCAGGTATCCTTCTGGACCTGAGGGACAGAGCAGCAGGGGGGAGATGCCCCGAGATGCCGACACCCGATGCATCGGAGACTGGTTGAGGGTCGATCCCGATGGCGGGGTGACGGTGTTCACCGGCAAAGTGGAAGTCGGTCAGGGCATCCGGACGTCCCTGGCGCAGGCGGTAGCTGAGGAGTTGCGCGTGCCGCTCCAGATGGTAAGGCTGGTGATGGCCGACACGGCCCTGGTGCCCTTTGATGCAGGTACGTTTGGCAGCCGCACAACCCCCACGATGGCGCATACCCTGCGTCTGGTGGCTGCCTCCGCTCGGGAGGTGTTCTTGGACAGGGCCGCTGAGAGGCTGGGCGTGCCGAGATCAGAGCTCATAGCGACCGAGGGCAAGGTTGCCCATCCCTCCAGCGGCAGGAGTCTCAGCTATGCCGAGCTCGCTGGCGGGGAGGAGCTTGCAGAGGAGTATCGGGAAGATGCGCCCCTGACTCCCCCGTCATCCTGGTCGGTGCTGGGCAGGCCGGTGCCGAGGGTGAACATGGAGGCGCTAGTCACGGGCAGCCATCGCTACCCTTCCGACATGGCCCTGCCGGGAATGCTCATCGCCAAGGTAGTGCGGCCGCCGCTCCCTGGCTGCAAGCTGCTACGCGCGGACACGACCGAGGCGGAGATCATGGAGGGCGTGCGGGTAGTGCGCGATGGTGATTTCGTGGCAGTAGCCGCCGAGGACAGCTTCCTTGCAAGCCAAGCAGCTGCAGCCGTGCGGGCGGAGTGGGAGCGCCCGGAGGTGCCGTCCGAGGAGGAGCTGTACGAGTACCTCAAGGCGCACCCTATGGAGCCGGATCCCGATCGCCCGTTCCCCCACCCGCTGCTGCACCGACAGGGATCGATCGAGCTGGGCCTGGGGGAAGCGGAAGTAAGGCACGCAGCGGAGTATAGGGTGGCCTACATTGCGCATGTGCCACCCGAGACCAGAGCCGCAACGGCAGTATGGGAGGGCGAGCGCCTGACGGTGTGGACCAGCACCCAGCGCCCGTTTGGAGTGCGCGCTGAGCTTGCCGCCTTCTTTGGGCTGCCGGAGGACCATGTACGCGTGATTGTGCTCGATGCGGGGTCCGGCTACGGTGGCAAGCACACCGGGGAGGCAGCCATCGAGGCCGCACGAGTCGCTCGAGCCCTGGGGGTGCCCGTGAAGGTACACTGGACCCGGCAGGAGGAGTTGACTCACGCCTACTTCCGACCGGCCGGGGTGATCGACGTGCGCAGCGGTGCCACTCGAGATGGCAAGCTGCGCGCCTGGGAGTTCCACAACTACAACTCCGGGCCCGCGGCCATCATGACGCCGTACGACGTGCCCCACCAACACATCGAGTATCATCCCTGCAGGTCCCCGCTGCGGCAGGGGTCGTACAGGGCACTGGCCGCGACCGCCAACCACTTCGCCAGGGAGTCGCACATGGATGAGCTAGCCCACAAGCTCGAGGTGGATCCTCTGGAGTTCAGGCTGGACAACACCTCCGATGAGCGGCTCCGAGCCGTGCTGCTCGCCGCCGCCGAGGCGTACGGGTGGGTGGGTCGTCGGCGGAGGGGGCACAGGGGTCACGGCCTGGCGTGCGGCACCGAGAAGGGGAGCTACGTGGCCACCTGTGCGGAGGTAGAGGTCGATCCCAATACCCAGGGGTTGACGGTGGTGCGCATCGTCCAAGCTTTCGAGTGCGGAGCCATCCATAACCCCGACCTGCTGCGCAACCAGATCGAGGGGGCCATCGTGCAAGGGCTAGGGGGAGCGCTGTACGAGCAAGTGCGGATCGAGGGAGGCAACATCTGCAACGGCCGCCTGTCGCTCTATAGGGTCCCCAGGTTCACGGACCTGCCAAGCATAGAGGTCGTGCTGCTCGACCGCAAGGATCTACCGTCCGTCGGAGCTGGAGAAACGCCGCTGGTGTGCGTGGCTCCGGCGCTGGCCAACGCCATCTTCGATGCTGCCGGCCAACGACTTCGCGCTCTGCCATTGGTACCTGAGGGACGCATACCCTCGTAGGCTAGCTCAGCGATACTACCTGGTCTTTGGACTGGCACCTTATAGAATCGCGGCGGCAGGACTGGCCTGCGGCGCCGGACGGGCGGATGGGCCATGGGCAGATAGCGTCCCTTTGCGCGATGAGCACCTTCCCCGGTCGGGGTTAGTTCAAAAGCTGGTACCATTGCTCGTCAAAAACCCCTTGCTTTTCTGGCACGCACGGTTTATACTTAGCCAAGCTAAATAATTGCCACACAAACAATTAGCTTATATGTGCACACGAGGAAGCGATGACGAGATGGAAACCACAGAGGACATAGTGAGGAGAGAAGCAGAGAATCCGCAGCTGGTGGCCGAGGAGCTATTGGACGTGCTTCACCTGCTACGGCGCTTCATGACGCACGGGCTGCCGGAGTGTGAGGGCAAGCCCGAGCATCCTGGCAAATACAAACACCATCGAGGTTTCGATCCACAGGACAAGCGGGGGCAGACGCGGCTGATGTTCACCCTGCTCAAGCACGGCAGGATGACGATGCAGGACCTGGCCGAGCACCTAGGTGTCACCCCACCCACCGTGACCGGCATGGTCAAGCGCCTGGTGGAGCAGGACCTCGTACGGCGCGTACACGATGAGACCGACTGGCGCAGCGTATGGGTGGAGCTCACCGACCAAGGTCGAGACACCATTACTGCACACCACAGGGATAGGGTGACCGCCCTGCAGCAGCGGCTGGACAGGCTCGAAGAGGAAGACAGGCGCAGGCTGACCGCAGCTCTGCCCGTGTTTCGCAAGCTGTTCGATCTGCCGGGGAACGCCGAGTGAGCATAGCTGGAGGGATTGGGGATGAGATCCACTAGGAGGCTTTTTAGATTCATTCGCCCTTACTGGCTGTGGGCGCTGCTGGCGCCGTTGTCGATGATCCTGGAGGTGTCGATGGACCTGCTGCAGCCCAGGCTGGTGCAGCGGATCATCGATGAGGGCATACTGCGCTCGGATATGCGCACGGTGACTCATACGGGCCTGCTGATGGTCGTAGTGGCGGTGGTTGGTCTGGTCGGGGGCATGGCCTGCACCGTGTTCGCCTTCCTCACGTCGATGGGCATGGGAGCCGACCTGCGCGCTGAGCTCTTTCGCAAGGTACAATCCTTCTCATTCGGTAACCTGGACAGGCTGGAGAGTGGCAACCTCATCACCCGCCTCACCAACGACGTTACCCAGATCCAGGATGTGGTGATGATGATGCTGCGCATGCTGTGGCGAGCACCGGTGATGCTCGTTGGGGGCATCATCATGGCCATAGTCACCAGCCCCAGGCTGTCGCTCATGTTCCTGATCATCATGCCGGCGCTGCTCGTAGTCATGGGCCTATTGCTCAAGATGGGCTACAACCTATTCAGCAGGGTGCAGTCGATGCTCGATAGGATCAACACCGTGCTGCAGGAGAACCTAGCAGGTATCAGGCTGGTGCGGGCGTTCGCGCGGCGGGACTTCGAGATCGACCGCTTCCGACAGGTGAACGAGGGTTTTGCTCAGGCCAACATCTCCGCCATCCGTCTCATCGCCTTTGGCATGCCCTTCATGATGCTGATGCTCAACGGTGGCGTCGTGGCCGTCGTGTGGTTCGGCGGTAGATGGGCCATACAAGGGTCACTCGAGGTCGGTCAGCTGGTGGCTTTCGTATCCTACCTCATACAGAGCCTGATGTCCTTGATGATGGTGAGCATGCTGATCGTCAGGCTCTCCAGGGCAGAGGCCTCAGCCGTCCGCATACAAGAAGTGCTGGACGAGCAGCCGGACCTCCAGACTCCCCTCACCCCAGTACGCGGGGTGGAGCTGGAGGGCAAGGTGGAGTTCCAGCACGTTACCTTCAGCTATGACCACTGCGAGGGGGACCCCGTGCTGCACGAAGTGTCGTTCGTAGCCGAGCCTGGGCAGATGATCGGCATCATAGGTCCCACGGGCTCAGGCAAATCCACGCTCGTGAGCCTGATACCACGCTTCTACGATGCCACGAGCGGCAGAGTGCTCATCGACGGCATCGACGTGCGGGAGATGGACGAGGAGCTGCTGCGCAGGTCGGTGGGAGTGGCACTCCAGGAAGCGGTGCTGTTCAGCGGCACCATCCGCGACAACATCCGCTTCGGGCGGCCAGAGGCCACGGATGAGGAGGTAGAGTGGGCCGCCAAGCTCGCGCAGGCGCACGACTTCATCATGAGCTTCCCAGATGGATACGACTCGATCGTGGGACAGCGTGGCGTCAACTTATCGGGAGGGCAGAAACAGCGAATTGCCATCGCTCGCGCCTTGCTGTTGCGTCCCAAGGTGCTCGTGCTCGACGACAGCACGAGCGCGGTGGACGCTGAGACAGAGTCCAAGATCCAGGCAGCGCTGCGGGAGCTACGTCAAACCAGGTTCGTGGTGGCCCAGCGCATCAGCTCGGTGATGCCTGCCGACAAGATCCTCGTGCTCGAGGACGGCAGGATAGCTGCCCAGGGCACCCATGAGGAGCTGATGCAGACCAGCCCGGCCTACCGGGAGATATACGAATCACAGATGGAGCATGGAGCGGTAGTACATGACGCAGCCTAGAAATCAGACGCAGACTCCACCCGTACCTATGGGACCTAGAGGGGGACCGCGCATCCCCGGCGAGGTCCAGCGTGCAAGGAACGTGCGCGGCACCCTGCTGAGGCTATGGGGTTACCTCAGCCGTCAGCGCTGGGGACTAACGCTGACCTGTATCGCGGTAGTGGCCTCTACCATCCTAGATCTGCTGGGTACATGGCTCCTGGGGAGGGCCATAGATGCCTACATCCTACGCAGGGATGTGCCTGGCTTGGCTCGTCTCAGCCTCCTGTTGCTGGGCGCGTACGTCCTCAGCTCGTTGTTCACCTGGGTGCAAGCGTTCATCATGGCTGGAGTGGCCCAGCGTACCGTCAAGACCATCAGGCAGGAGCTGTTCGAGAAGATGCAGGTACTGCCCCTGCGGTTCTTCGATCAGAGGTCACACGGCGAGCTGATGAGCCGCCTTACCAACGACGTGGAGAACATCAACCTGGTCCTTACAGAGAGCCTCACACAGGTGATATCTAGCACTCTGACCGGCATAGGGGTGGTGGTCGTGATGCTGGCCATCAACCCCCTGCTGGGCGCAGTTACCCTAGCCATCATGACGGCGTTGAGCTTGGGGATCAACCGCACCATCGCCTCCAGAGTAAGGGAGGGCTTCAGGCGGCAGCAGGCCACGCTTGGCCGCCTCAACGGCATCATCCAGGAGACGATCTCCGGCCAGAAGGTTGTGAAGGCCTATCACAGGGAGGCCGATAAGATCGCCGAGTTCTCCGTGGCCAACAACGACTACAGACATGCCGCTACTTGGGCTCAGATCTTCGCCGGCTTCATGGGCCCCCTCATGAACTTCGTGGGCAACACGAGCCTCGCGGTCATCGCGGGCTTCGGTGGATGGTTGGCGCTGGGGGGAGCTGCCACTCCCGGCACGATCGCCAGCTTCCTCAACTACGCCCGGCAGTTCCAGCGACCTCTCAACAGCTTGGCCAACCTCTACAACCAGATCCAGGGCGCGATAGCGGGCGCCGAGAGGGTGTTCGAGGTGATCGATGAGGAGCCGGAGGTGGATTCCCCCCATGCCGCACCCCTCGGCCATATCCGCGGTGAGGTGGTGTTCGAGGACGTCTGCTTCTCCTACGATGGCAAGACCCCCGTCCTCAAGCACATCAACTTGCGCGCCGAACCCGGTCAGACGATAGCGCTGGTAGGCCCAACCGGGGCTGGCAAGACGACCATAGTCAACCTGCTGGCGCGCTTCTACGAGGTGGACAGCGGGCGCATCATCCTAGATGGCAGAGATATAAGGGATATCCGGAAGGACGACCTAAGGCGACAGCTGGGTGTGGTGCTCCAGGACACCTACCTGTTCGCTGGGACGGTGATGGACAACATCCGTTACGGCCGCCTGGACGCGACGGACGAGGAGGTGATGGCTGCCGCCAAGATCGCCGAAGCCGATCAGTTCATCCACCGCCTGCCCGAGGGATACCACACCATGCTGACCGAGCGAGGGAGCAACCTCAGCCATGGCCAGAGACAGCTGCTGGCGATCGCGAGAGCGGTGCTGGCAGATCCCGCCATCCTGATCTTGGACGAGGCCACGAGTAGCGTCGACACCCGCACCGAGAGGCACATCCAGCGGGCCATGCTCAAGCTCATGGAGGGCAGGACGAGCTTCGTGATAGCACACAGGCTCTCCACCATCCGCGATGCCGACCAGATCTTGGTGGTCAACCACGGGGAGATCGTGGAGCGCGGCACCCACGAGGAGCTGATGGCCATGGAGGGCTTCTACTACAAGCTGTACTCCCGACAGTTCACGCTGGGCATACCCGCCGGCGCCCAACAGGAAGAATCG
>JBHORE010000116.1:0-6286 GCA_042408415.1 Thermobaculum sp. | reverse complement strand
TTTAGGTATTGCAAGATTGGATTGCAATAGACTGGATGTATAATCTCTTATGAAGAGCAGTAGAGATCTATTATTACCTTTCGTTGTCTTCACAGCAGGCGCGACTGTCATGGCAACTGAGATGGGAGCATCGCGCCTGCTCGCCCCGTATTTCGGCGACTCGCTGATAATCTGGGCTAATCTTATAGGCATGATCCTTATATATTTGACCCTAGGTTATGCTCTGGGTGGAAGGTTCGCCGATAGGTATCCTTACAAGTCAGCCCTTTACAAACTTACAGCTTGGTCTGGTTTTCTAATCATACTTGTACCTATACTATCCCGTCCCTTGCTAAGGTGGTCCACTGAGGGATTTGCTGAACTATCGGCAGGCATATTCTTTGGTTCTTTATTTTCCATACTTTTATTGTTTGCACTGCCGGTTACCATGCTGGGAGCAGTATCTCCTTATGCGATGAGGGTTAAGATAGAGTCGATATCAGAAGCCGGACACACTGCTGGCTACCTATATGCAATCAGCACCTTGGGCTCTATCTTTGGTACTTTTGTGCCAGTACTTCTCTTGCAGCCTTGGATTGGCACCACAAGATCTATCTGGATATTTGGGTTCATTCTACTAGCAGTTTCCTTACTCGGTTTGGCTAAGGAGCTGGGGAGGAAGTCTATCCCATATGCAGTCATGCTTGCTCTTTCTATTTTTTTGATGGTTCTATTCGACACTAGTAGGATAAAGGCTGCTGAGATGGGCCAGCTCCTCTACGAGGGGGAGTCAATGTATAACTATATACAAGTTGTAAGAGAAGATAATGGTTGGGTCGACCTGATCCTCAATGAAGGTCATGCTACTCACTCTAGATATAACCCTAACCAGATACTGACTGGTGGTCCTTGGGATTACTTCATGCTCGCCCCGCTCTTCAGGCCTGAAGGGTTGGATACGCCCGTGCGCGATGCCTTAATGATAGGTCTTGCTGCTGGGACCATGCCTAGACAATATTCGATCGTCTATCCTGATACACACATAGATGGCGTGGAAATAGACGGTCGTATTGTGGAGGTTGGGCGCAAGTATTTTGATATGAACGAACCTCAACTCAATGTAATAGTTGATGACGGTAGATATTTCCTTAGGCGTACAGATAAGAAATACGACATAATTGCAATTGACGCATATAGGCAGCCTTATATACCCTTCCATCTTACTACCCACGAATTTTTCGAGGAAGTTAGGCAGCACCTCAAGCCCAACGGTATAGTGGTTATAAATGCTGGTAGAGCCCCAGGGGATTACAGGTTGGTAAATGCATTAGCCAGTACTATGAAGTCGGTTTACCCAAACGTTTTTGCAATCGACACGGCTGCGTATCTAAACACTCTGATATACGCAACCAACCAGCCGATGACTATTCAACAGTTCTGGAATAATGCTGAGAAGGTGAGGGATCCTTACCTTACTACTATTCTCGAATGGGTAAGATCTAGTGGGAATATCCGAGAGTTATCTATGACGGAGAGACCGTTTACCGATGACTGGGCTCCGGTCGAACGTGTCATAGACCAGATGATATACAAGTATGCTATAACTCAGGGTAAGGAATGAAAGCCTTACTCTCCTTCCAATAGCTTCGTTTCCTGGATAATGATCTGTGCTGTCTATCTTTATAAATACGACTGTGCCTGTTTTTATTATAGTGCTTGCGGGGATGGTAGCTGCTCGTTATGGGGTTATGCACGCTCAATCCCTTGCGAGACTGTCTCTATATGTTCTTAGCCCCGCCTTAGTGTTTACTAGCCTGGTTAACACATCGGTTACCCTATCGAACATCCTAAGAATAGGTTTATCTCTGTTGATACTTGCTATCTTCACTTATCTATTGGGTACTTTGGTTTGTGAATTACTGGATGTTGAGCCCTACACCAAGTCTAGCTACCTTTTATCTACGATTCTGATGAATTCTGGTAATTTTGGATTACCGGTGATTCTATTTGCTTTTGGTGAAGATGGACTCGCAGTAGCGTCGATCTATTTCGTTGTTCAGTCCCTGCTTACTAATACCTTGGGGGTCTATATTGCCTCTAGGGGAATGGCAGACCCAAAATCTGCTTTGATGAACACTTTCAAGCTACCGACATTATATGCAATAATTGTATCCTTACCCTTCCTGATCTTTCATTTCCCTTTGCCACAAGTAGTTAATAGGCCAATAGATCTCCTAGGTAATGCTGCAATACCTATATTGCTTCTAATGTTGGGTGCTCAGCTTAGGTTGCATCTAAAGGCTATAATCTCCCCATTGTTTATAGCTGCGTTGATTACACGCTTAGTGATCTCTCCTCTGATAGCCTACATGATAGGACGTGTAATGGGGCTTGAAGGCTTGATTTTACAAGTCTTTGTGGTGGAATCTGCCATGCCTACTGCTGTAAACACGATCATGCTGGCAACTGTCTTTAAGTCAGATACCGACTTTCTTTCTAATGTCATAGCATTTTCTACACTGGTCAGTATGATAAGCTTGACGCTACTTATATCACTATTAGGAGCTGTAGGATAAAGGTGTTGATAGAAATAATCCCATTCGCTGGAATAGCATCCGAAGAAATTATATGTGGTATAACACCGCCCACTGACGGCACAAGCAAATCTATTGATATGTCTTCTGATGAATCTATAGCTAGTTTGCATGAATATCTAAATCTACAAGGTAGTTGGTGCTTAGCATGGCTTCACCAGGTACATGGAAACTCGGTTATCTGTATAGAGGACCAACCTCATGCTGAACTTATGGTTTTCGAGGGGGATGCACTGGTAACTGGTCACGAGCGAGTCCTGCTAATAACGCGTCATGCTGACTGCCCACCGTTGCTTCTTTGGGACCAGGAAGGTGGGGCAGTTGGAATCGTACACGCAGGTAGGCGTAGTACTTTCTCGGGTATAGTTCGCAAAGCTATAGCTGCTATGGTTGACCTTGGGGCTAATGTAGAGCATATAGTCGCTTCCATTGGTCCTGGAATAAAGTCCTGTTGTTACGAAGTTGGCGAGGAAGTATATTACTCTTTTGAAGAAGATTTAAGGCCTATGACCTTTGAATTGCGGCGTGGAAAGATCTACTGTGATCTATATCGACTGCTGAGTTATCAGCTACTTGAGGCGGGTATTAGAACCGTGTTTGGAATAAGAGAATCAGAATGTACTTGTTGTGGTCCAAGAAAACTTCACAGCTATCGTCGAGATGGCACTACTATGCGATTTGCCGCTTTTGTGGGTAGAAGGGCATGAAGGAAATAGATGTATATAGGAACGCTCTAGAAGTTATAGAGAAGTGCAGAGATCGTGCGGTTGCTAGTGGTCGCTCGCCAGATGCTGTGACAATAGTTGCGGCAGCCAAAACTTTTCCTGTCGAGCATGTGCTACCTGCCATCGAAGCTGGAATACGTGATGTAGGCGAAAACAGGGTGCAGGAAGCTGAGGCTAAGTGGTCGGATCACTATATTAGAGATACCATTAGGTTACACATGATAGGCACTCTGCAGAAAAACAAGGTCAAGAAGGCAGTTAATCTATTTGATATCATACATTCCTGCAGTTCGGTAGAACTGGGACTCAGGATTTCGAATTACTCCCAAGATGGATTATTTCCAATTCTCCTCGAGGTTAACTTAGCCAATGAACCTTCCAAGACTGGTTTTCTAGTCTCAGAACTCGTACCTGCAATAGAACAGTTGGGACAGGTACCTAACCTTAAGTTGCTGGGCTTGATGGCTATCCCTCCATACTCACCTAATCCAGAGCGGTCCAGGCCTTATTTCGCTCAGCTTAAGAAGCTGAGCGACGACCTATGCTCAAGGTATGATTTTTTCGGCCCTGAGCTTTCTATGGGTATGTCCGAAGATTATCTGGTAGCAATAGAAGAAGGAGCTACTATGGTCAGGATAGGTAGAGCTATATTTGGCCCAAGAAGTTAGCCCATTAGTAAGGCAGCTTCGTCGTTAGCCGGCCTTACCTGACCATTACTGAGATATATCCACTCCATGATCTTAGGTTCGTTGTCGATCTTATAAGTGAAGGTGACCAGGTAGCTCCCATCTCCCTGAGGTATTGCTTTCCACTCACCTGGACTGAAAGTGTAGCCTCTGCGCTCCATACTCATCCAGTAAACAGTTATCAAGTTTACTATGGAGTACCCTCTCTCGTTTCTGAACTCCTTGGTGTGTGATACGATCTTCCTCATCTCTGATGGATCTATTTCGTGCTCTTCCTTTTCTTTCTGCGGATTGGCGCCTATGGTAGGTATGGCTACCAATCTCATGTTCAGCTTGGCAGCCGCCTTTGAGGCTATAGTGTAAAGCAATTTTTTGTCGTCTTCGCTGATCTCTTCGGGGAGCGAGTCTATGATGCTTAAAGCCATCTGCAGACTATTAGGCTCAAACTCTCTTTGCTTCTCATTTTCATCAGAGCTTTCAGTATCCGAGGATATTTCTCCAAGGAATATCTGAACCTGTCTGTGTAAAGAGCTGCCCTTGAGTGAGCCCTCTTTGACTGCGGTGAGCAGCTCTTTACGCTGGGCATCGTCTGGTATTCTAGCCAATTGGATAGCATCTGCTATTCCGATCTGCTTCTGCTCTACAGCTTGACGTATATCGTCATGCTCGAGCAGCTGTAGCCTTCCATGAACATGTGCTACGCTTCTTCCCGACAGCCTGGCTAGGTCCCTGTAGCTGAGACCAAATTTGTGTATAAGGGTTTTGAATACTCTTGCCTCTTCGAGTGCGCCAAGGTTTTTGCGCTGTAGGTTCTCAGCAAGAGATATCATAAGCTCCTCTTGCTCGTCTTTGGGCTCTATAATCCTTACAGGTATCTTTTCCATGCCAAGAAGCTGGCATGCTCTGTATCTGCGCTCGCCTGCAACTATCTGGTAAAAACGCCCTGTATCCTTGACGAGTATTGGTTGGAGTAGCCCATGTTCCTTTATATTCTCCGCAAGCTCTTCGATGCTAGACTTGGAGAAGCCGCTGGAAGTTTGACTGCGGGGCTGGGCCGGGTTAGGTCTTATTCTTTCGATTTCTACTTCGACTACCTGAGATGTCTGTAAACTGGGATCGTCTTCCGATACCGGCATTATTATGGATCGCAGTGAGGTAAACGTAGCTTGGGCGTTTTCAGGGGTTATTCTTGCTCTCTTGTTACTCATTGCAGGCACTCCTCCAGTTCCTCTGCTAATTGTCTGTAAGCTATAGCTGCTGGTGTATCTCCAGCATACGCTAGAAGGCTTTTCCCAGTCATGGGGGCTTCTTTTACCTTGACGTTTAGTCTTACCACAGTATCAAAAACTTTGACCATACCGTTTAGGGCAGATCTGGCGGCAGATATCACGTCTCTAGCGTGTACAGTTCTGATATCAGCCATGGTGAGTAGTACACCATCTATCCTTAGATTACGATTCAACTTGCGTTGGACTTGCGAAACAGTCCTTAGCAATAGATCTACACCTTTCATCGCTAGATAGTCTGCTTGCAGCGGGATAATAACCGAATCGGCTGCAGCAAGGGCGTTTATAGTCAGGAGCCCCAATGAAGGCTGACAGTCAATAAATGTGACATCGTATTCTCGCCTAACTTTCTCCAACATCTCTCTAAGGACCAATTCTCCCAAAGTTGCTCGGAAAAGGTCTAGTTCTCCTTGGGAGAGCTCTATATTAGAAGGCGCTAGGATCAACCCCTGCTCAGCAGGGAGTAGTATGTCCTTGATAGTGGGGTGAGGGGATTCTTGAATCGTAGCATACAAGACATCATATATAGTCGGAGATAGGGAGTCGGGCTGAAATCCTAGGGACAAGGTTAGACTTGCCTGAGGATCAAAATCTACAAGCAGTACACTATAACCCTTCTCCCTAAGCGCAGCTCCCAGGTTGAGAGCAGTTGTAGTTTTCCCCACTCCGCCTTTCTGGTTAGCTATGGCGATTACCTTACCCATTAACTCGCTTGTACCCCATCAAGTGCGCCGATTCTAGCATAGCAATAAGGATTGGTAAAGCGAAGAGTAAAAAAGTCATAAACTAGTGCCCTTTGATTTTTGACAACGATGCAATTATAGAGATATATTGCTTCTGCTGTGAACATCGAGCGAACAATGTCTGGTCTACGTGTGAGTTGCCTTGCCAGCGGTAGTTCTGGTAACTCCTTGCTGTTGCAATGGGAAGGCAAGGCTATATTGATTGATGCAGGCATATCTGCTCGTAAATTGACTACTTATCTCCTTGAAAGAAATGTATCTCCAGAAAACCTT
>JBHORE010000115.1:0-2865 GCA_042408415.1 Thermobaculum sp. | reverse complement strand
CTTAGGTATTTGTTGGACAACAGAAGCCTTTGGAGGGTATGGCTACCCTTGTTGGTGCTATCTATGTGCACCCCGCTGCTGGCCATAGCCATACCCGTGGTCGAGAAGCGCCTGATCGATGGCGTGCTCCTAGCACGCAGGATGGACCTGTTACCAGGAACCCTCGCCCTATACGCACTGCTATGGCTGCTCACCTCGGTCATCGGGCTCGTCGCTGGGCCTTTGCAGACTTATCTGAACGAGAGGCTGAGCATGGATCTTAGGCAGAGACTTCTGGCCCAGTGCCAGAGGCTTTCCCTAGCGTTCGCCCGTCGGGAGCATACCGGCCGCACGATGGGGTTGTTCGTCAACGATACCCCAACGCTCGCCTCCCTCTTCAGTAACACCCTGCTGGGCGGGGTATCTAGCTTGGTCGCGATAGTCGTGGGGGTGGTGGTGATGTTTCGTCTCAACTGGCAGCTTTCCCTGGCTGCCGGGGTGGTGCCCCCGATCGTTGCCGTGATCGCTGCCGTGGTGACGCGTCCGTTACGTCCGGCTGCAAGGCGTGCCCAGGAGAAGGCTGCGGAGCTTACCGAGCGCCTGCAGGAGAACTTGGCGGGGCTACGTGAGGTGGTGGCCTTCGGCAGGGGGGAGTTTCAGCGAGCGCTCTTCGGCCGCACCCTGCAGGAGCTGCTGCGGCTGCGCATGCGCGTGGCATACATAGATACAGCCATCGGTGCTGGGCAGAGCATCTTCTCGCTCACCGTTTCCCTCGTGATAGTGGGTTATGGGGGGTACCTAGTGCTGCACGACCAGACTACCATCGGTACGCTCGTAGCGATCCGTACGTTGTTCTCCTACGTCTTCCAGCCAGCGGGGCAGCTGGTAGGCCTAGCAAGCAGCGTCCAGAAGGGCCTGGGATCGGCCGACCGCATCTACGCCTTCCTGGATCGCGAGCCCCATGTGCAGGATCTGCCTATCAGGAGTCTGGTCAGCCGTGAGATAGTGGGGGACGTCACCTTCGAGGGGGTGAGCTTTGCCTACCCGGGAGGGCAAGAGGTGCTCCACCAGATCTCCTTCTCCGCCAAGGCCGGAGAGATGGTTGCGCTGGTCGGCCCCAGCGGTGCCGGCAAGAGCACGCTGGTGAGCCTACTGGCACGCTTCTACGATCCACAGGCAGGGCGCATCCTGATCGACGGACGCGATATCCGAGAGATCCCGCTGGACGATCTGCGCTCCCGAATAGCGATAGTCTTCCAGGATACCTTTCTCTTTGCCACGACGGTGCGCGAGAACATAGCCTTTGGGCGTGAGGGAGCCACGGAAGAGGAGATAATCGCTGCAGCGAGGGCGGCTAACGCCTGGGAGTTCATCCAGAGCCTCCCAGAAGGGCTCGACACGTTGGTGGGCGAGAGGGGAGTAAGGTTCTCCGAGGGGCAGAAGCAGCGGCTGGCCATAGCTCGCGCCTTGTTGCGGGCGCCCACCATCTTGATCCTAGACGAGCCCACATCGGCGCTCGATGCCCGCTCGGAACATCTTCTGCAGGGAGCCTTAGAGAACCTGATGCGTGGGTGCACCTCGTTCGTGATAGCTCACCGCCTGGCGACGGTCCAGCGCGCGGACAGGATCCTCGTGATGGAGGGAGGGCGCATCGTAGAGCAGGGCACCCATCACGAGCTGCTCGAGCAGGGAGGTCTCTACCGCGAGCTGTTCGACCTGCAGTTCACCCCGCATGGGGGAGCGGGTGGGCAGCGTCTGCCCGCTGCGCTGACTTGAGCCCGAGGCCACGGATGATGACCCGGGAAGCAGCTACGATCAAAGACCTGCTCTCGCATGCCCGGCAGATGCAGCGGTCAGGGGATATCTCCGGGGCCGAGCGGGCCTGCTGGCGCGTGCTGCAGATCGACCCGGACAACTCCGAGGCCCTGCACCTGCTCGGGCTGTTGCACGGTGAGTGCGGCAATTACGGGTTGGCCGCTACCCTCCTGGGGAGAGCCGCCGCCCTGAATCCAGGCGATCCCAGCTATCATTACAACTTGGGCAACGTGCTCGTCGCCTCGGGACAGGTAGAGCAGGGGATAACCAGCTTACGCCGCGCGCTCGAGCTGAGCCCCAACTACCACAGGGCACACAGTGGGCTGTATGTAGCCCTCCACTACAGCGCGCTCTGCGATCCTCGGTCCCGCTACATCCAGGTTCTCGGCTGGGCCCGCAGGTACGCCGATCCCCTTACTCCCGCCCCCGCTACACCCGTCGACCCCGACCCCCACAGAAGGCTGCGCGTAGGGTATGTGTCGGGTGAGTTGCGCTGCCATCCGGTTGGTTACTTCCTCGAGCCGGTGATCGAAGCGCACGATCGTGCGGGCTACGAGGTGTATTGCTACAGCAACGATCCCCGGTCGGATGCTCTCACGGACAGGCTGCGGGCGCTATCTGATCGATGGCGAGATGTGTGGTCCCTGACGGACCGCGAGCTCTGCGAGCTCGTTCGGCGTGATAGCATCGACATCCTGGTCGACCTCAGCTGGCACCTGGGGGCACACCGCCTCCTCGCCTTCGCCCGTAGGCCGGCTCCGGTGCAGGTGACCTGGCTGGGAGCCTGTGGCACCACGGGCATGAGGGCCATGGACTACCTGATAGCCGACGAGCATCTGTGCCCTCCAGGTAGTGACGAGCTCTATACGGAAAGATTATTCAGGCTCTCGCGCTTCTATCTGCCCTGCAGACCTCCCCCAGATCTCCCGAGAGGTGCGCCCGCTGATCCATCGGGAAGAGGATTCCCCGTACTCGGCTGCTTCAACAGGCTGTCTAAGATCGGCCCAGAGGTGCTTGATCTATGGGCTAGGATCATGCTCGCCCTGCCCCGCGCTCGCCTACGCCTGATAG
>JBHORE010000112.1:0-2372 GCA_042408415.1 Thermobaculum sp. | reverse complement strand
CCGCTGATTCTATGAAAGATCCATGCCCACATGCCCTCTCGACCACGGTACATCTGTCAACTGCCTCCTGCTGGTAGAAGATGATCCAACCATGGGCATTATAGATGCGACTTGGCAGTTAGACAACTGTTCCTAGATTTTCTGCAGCTTCTCCACTATGGCCCTAGCTACCTCGCTAGTACCTGACGCCCTATCACGCTGATCCATGGGAAGTAAATCATAGGTTACGGTCTTGCCCTCTGCGATTACCTCAGCTATGGCTTTCTCGAGCCTATCTGCGGCTTCACGCTCGCCGAGATGTCTGAGCATCATGACGCCAGATAGCATCATTGCCATGGGATTGGCTTTGTTCTGGCCTGCATATTTGGGTGCACTACCATGTATCGGTTCAAATAGAGCACCGTCCTCTCCTATGTTGGCTCCTGGTGCTACTCCAAGTCCACCTACCAGTCCAGCGCATAGATCTGAAATTATATCTCCGTATAGATTGGGGCATAGGAGCACGTCGTAGAGTTCAGGCTTCTGTACCAACTGCATACACATGTTGTCGACTATGACATCGTTACATTCAATTTCGGGATACTCTTTAGCTACCTCGCGGGCGATCTCAAGGAAGAGTCCATCGGTGTATTTCATTATGTTGGCTTTATGCACTATAGAGACTTTCTTTCTGCCATTTTGTTGTGCGTACTCGAAGGCAAAACGTGCTATCCTCCGTGTGCCCTCTACCGAGATAAACTTTATTCCTATCCCGCTATCGTCCGGAATCTTGGCAGAGGATAGCTTGGAAAGGAATTCTGTTGCTTCCTTGGCCTCCTGAGTCCCTCTCTCAAACTCGATACCGCTATACAGGTCTTCTGTGTTCTCTCTAACTACCACTAAGTCAATGTTCTCATACCTAGATTGCACTCCCTTGTAAGTTTTGCAAGGGCGAAGGTTAGCATATAGATTTAGAGCCTTTCTTAAGGCAACATTTACGCTACGGAAGCCTGTACCGACCGGAGTCGTTATAGGACCCTTTAGTGCTACTTTATTCTTCTTTATGCTGTCTATAACCCTTTGGGGTAGTGGAGTCCCCTCGGATGCTATGACATTCTCTCCGGCCTGCTGAATATCCCACTCGAAAGGAACTCCAGTAGCTTCCAAAACCATCTTTGTGGCCTCAGTAAGCTCTGGCCCAATGCCATCTCCTGGTATTAGGGTGATTCTATAGGTCACTGACTACCTCCACTCCGTAGTAATTAGAATTGTTTTTACTTCCACAAAAAATTATGGAGCCTCTGAAATAGGCTCCATAGCGCATTCTACTCTGATCCCGAATCTAAGGAGATCTTTTCGTCCAAGCTGAAGTTAAGGTTTGGAAACGCCCACTTCTTGGCTACGCCGTCCCTGTCGAGCGCTATAATGTAACCCCTCTCTTTGTCCTTGTTAGATAATAGTGTCTGTACGGCATCCTGAAAGGCTTGCTTTGCCTGTCTTTTGAGTGCTTCTACGTTATCTTGCTTTACAATAGCAATGAACTGTGGACCACCTACATGCCCTAGAAAGCCATCTGAAGGTTCACAGTTATTTACAGCTTTTTGAAGACACTCAGAGGCTGTTCTTATGAGGTTATCACCCTCGCTAAATGAGTAGGCTTCATTATAGATCCTGAAATTGGAAATAGTGATGCTTACAACTTTCCAGTTTGTACCTGGTCTGATACGTTTATCGATCTCTTCTTCTATTGCTCTCTTTCCAGGAAGACCAGTTAGATCTGATATCTTCTCACTATAAAGGTGATATAGTCTAGCTCTTATCCTGATAAGTAGCTCATCGATGTCAAAGGGCTTTGTAACATAATCTTCCGCACCGCTCTCATAGCCAGCTACCAGATCAGATGTCAGGCTCTTGGCGGTGAGCATTATCACAGGGATATCTTGTAGTTTAGGATCGGATTGCATCCTGGTACAAACTTCGTATCCGTCTATGCCTGGTAGCATGATGTCCAGGATGACAAGATCAGGCGGACGTATCCTCATAAGATCGAGGGCATACTCACCTGAAGGGGCAGTATCTACCGTATACCCCTCCATGGTTAGATGCTCTTTCAACAAATCTAGTAGTGCTGGTTCATCATCTACAACTAGGATTCTGCTCATTACGTACCTTACTGAGCTGCTAATTGCTCTTCCCTTCTATACTTGTCAGCCGTTCTTAGCTTCCTTTTGAATTCGGACTCACTGATGTCCAGTATCTCTGCCGCCAAGGCATGATCCCCCTTGGCTTTCTCTAACGCTTCTAGTATGATCTTCGACTCTATTATTCGCATAGCCTCATCGAGAGATCGGGTCTTATCTATGACCTCACTCAGGTCTATGTTTCTGCCCGTC
>JBHORE010000108.1:0-4288 GCA_042408415.1 Thermobaculum sp. | reverse complement strand
TTTATGGGGGTAGGCGCAGGGCGTGCCGCACGCAGCCCCTCAGAGTCGCCCTCATAGTCAGTTGCAGACTTTTTCCCGATTTCCCGATTGTTAAGAGACCGGGAAATCGGGAAAAAGTATCAGGTGGAGAATACAGGCTTGAGCCTGGCAACAGTCCCGTATGGAGCGGGGGGGTAAGGGTGCAGATATCTCTTGACACCGATTTGGGGCTTGTGTAGTATTTCGACAAACGGTTTACAACGTTGTAAAGAGGACGAATGATTTTCGTGACAGGAGGAGGTGGTAGGTCCGAAGGGTTTTGTCCTGGCTTGCATGCTTGGGTTCTTCCCAAAGGCTTATTCGTGGCACAAACCCTCTAATCTTGAAATTCACTTAGGAGGCTATCAGGAAGATGAGCGAGGAGAGGCAGGAAAGATCCGGTAGCTTACTTACAAGAAGGCAGGCGCTCAAAGCGATCGGGATGGGAGCCGTAGGGATTGCCCTGGCGGCGTGTGGCGGAGGGGCTGGCTCCACGCCTACAGCTCCAGTTGGCGGGCAGGTGAGCACCCCTACCAGCAGCCCGCAGCCATCCCCGACCACTGCGTCTTCACCTAGTCCGGCACCAAGTGGTAAGCCAACCGTGGCTCCGACCCCGCTGCCGCCCACCCCAGTAGTACGGGAGATTGGAAAAGGCACGGAGAAGGTCATCTTCTGGCACGGTCTTGGTGGCGCGGACGGGGAGACCATGCAGGTACTACTGCAGAAATACACCAAGGAGAAGGGCATTGCGGTCAGGTCCGAGACCTACGACTGGGGCCTGTTCTACCAGAAGCTCCCGACATCTATAATCGCAGGCACGCCGCCAGACATGGCGATCATGCATGAGTGGGCCATGGCTCAGTTTGGAACGCAGGGAGTGCTGCAATCGGCAGATGACCTGTTCTTCAACGCTGGTATCCTCGACAAGAGCGATTACAACGAGGAGATCATCAAGAAGATCACTATAGATGGTGTTGCCTATGGTGTGCCCTGGGATAACCATGGCTGGGGACTGTGGTACAACACGAAGCTCATCAAGGAAGCTGGGCTGGACCCCAACAAGCTGCCTAAGAATGGGCAGGAGTATCTCGAGTGGTGCTACAAGCTGACGACAGATCAAAATGGCAAGCACCCGGACGAGAACGGCTTCGATTCTAAGAAAGTGGCTGTGTACGCAACTCATCCCTCTTGGCTGCGCCCCACTCTGCTCTCTACGATCTGGCAGTTTGGTGGCGAAGTGTTTGATCCTGAGAAGAAGAAGGCGTCTCTCGATAGTGAGGCCTGTATAAAGGCGGTTCAGTATTGGGTCGACCTGGTGCATGAGCACAGGGTAGCAGCTCCCACTGGCGCGGGCACTACATCACCTGCTGACCTGTATGCCAACAACAGGCTTGTTCTAATGTGGGAAGGTAGCTGGATGCTTAACTTCTTCAAGGATAGGCCCAAGCTGCTTCCACCTGTAACAAAGGCCGCATCGCTGCCCTCTCTGTCCGATGGTACCCAGGCCGCCTGGATGAGCGCACATATATTTGTGATTCCTAATGGCATAGAGGGAGATCGGCTGGAGAGGGCTAAGAACCTGATCAAGTGGCTGGAGGACCACAATGCCGAATGGGCGGATTCTGGCCAGGTGCCCGCTAAGCTGTCTGTGCAGAACAGCGGGATTATCCAGAAGCTCTGGTCCGTGAGCGCTTTTGCTAAGGAGTTCCAGACCATCGGTCGCACGGAGCCCCAGCACGTGGCCATCACCGAGATACAGGCCCAATATGAGCCTGCGTTTGACGCCGCACTGAACAAAGTAATGTCCGTTAAGGACGCTCTTACTCAGGCCAATCGCCGGATTCAGGATATTCTGGACCGCTATTAGATCATTTGGTTTTACAATAGGGAGAAGGTGGTCTATACCCCTCTCCCTATTGTGTAGGAGGTGCTGATTATGAACACCACTCGGGTAGAGGACATATCAGCTGTAAGGGTACGTTCCAGGGCAAGGATGAAAGCTCTGCGCAAGCAGCTGCCAAACTATCTTTTCATTTTGCCCTTCCTATTCTTCTTCGCTGTTTTTACAGCTTGGCCAATCATACAGGGAATTAGAATGAGCCTGTATGACTGGCGTATCCTTGCTAAGACGCAGCGATTTGTGGGGCTTAAAAACTACCAATCTCTGATGAGAGACGACCAATGGTGGGAGACCCTTGGTCATACGCTCTATTTCACGGTGCTCACTGTGGCCCTAATGGTAGTGGTGTCCCTGCTTACTGCAGCCGCCCTCAAGCGCAACATCCCAGGCAGGGAATTCTTCAGGGTGCTCTTCTACACTCCGGTGCTACTGTCGGTCTCAGTGATGGGCGTGGTCGGCAACAGGGTGTTTGATCCCACAAGCGGCTTGCTCAACTACTATATAACTTATGTGCTGAACGGTCCTCAGATAGGTTGGGTGAACAACCCCAGGATAGTCATTCCCACCCTAGCGATATTCACTGTGTGGTGGGGGTTTGGCTTCCCGATGCTCGTGTTTCTTGCGGGACTTCAGAACATTCCAGAGCACCTATACGAGGCTGCCAAGATCGACGGCGCTAGCAGCATACAGTCCTTCTTCAACATAACGTTGCCTTTGCTCAAGCCGGTGACCCTCTTCGTGGTCGTGACCCAGTTCCTTGCACACATGCTCGTCTTCGGTCAGCCTCTGCTCATTACGGGAGGAGGGCCAGGCACGGCCTCCAAGACCGTGATGATGTATCTGTGGGAAACTGGGTGGAAGTTCTTCCGCATGGGCTACGCCTCGACCATGGCCGTGGCGCTGGCAGTCATAATGATCATCGTTTCCCTTGTGTTCTTCAGGCTGTTCGGAGCCAGGGTCGAGTACTAGTTAATCATCGGAGGGAAAATCATGGCCTCTGCTATCGCTAAGGTTAACTTTCGCAGGATATCTCTGGAACTGGTGATAACTTACGTGTATCTGATCGCGCTCGGCATAATTACGCTGGCTCCTATTGCGTACATGGTATCCCAGGCATTTACGCCCGAGGCGGACCAGAACCAGTGGCCGGTCAGGTGGATACCGGAGCATCCAACAGTGAATAACTTTCGACGCCTGCTTGCGGATCCTACCCTTCCGGTCCTGAGGTGGCTATTCAACAGCTTCTTCGTGTCGACCAGCGTGATGCTTCTGACTCTGCTGCTGTGCTCGCTGGCTGCTTACGCTTTTGCTCGCCAGGAGTTCCCAGGAAGGGACGTGATATTCTTTATCATCCTCATCAGCCTGATGATACCGGGAGCCGTAACTTTCATACCCGTGTTCCTCTTGATGCGCGACCTGAAGTTCCTTGACACCTATAACGCACTCATATGGCCTGCTGGTGCCAACGCCTTCGGGGTTTTCATGCTCAGGCAGTATTTCATAACTATCCCGAAGGAGCTGGAGGAAGCTGCTCTAGTCGATGGAGCCAACAGGTTCAGGATATATTGGCAGATAGCTCTCCCGCTAGTATCGCCCGCATTGGTGGCCCTGGGCATCTTCACGTTCCTCGGCTCTTGGAACGACCTGTTCTGGCCGTTGGTCGTGCTCAGCGAGCGGACTATGTACACCTTGCCGGTGGGATTGGCCTTCCTGGGGCAGGGCAACTACGTACAGCAAGGCTTGACTATGGCGGCTGCTACGCTGGCATCTGCTCCGGTGCTCATAGTCTACGCTATCTTCCAAAGGCGTATAGTGCAGGGCATATCCCTGACTGGAGGACTGGGAGGCAGGTAGCCTCTCGATAGCTCAAAACTCAACAAGTTGGGGGGATTATGAGAGACAGGATCTGTTTAGATGGTACATGGGATTTCTGCGTTGACAAGGATCGCAGCTTCAGCTCCACCGACGTGGCCTTTGAGGACACGATAGATGTCCCCTCCGCCTGGCAGGCAGCTAAGCCGGAGCTGAGAAGATATACAGGCAGGGCTTGGTACAGAAAGACCATAGACTACCCCGACCTGCCCGACGACAGGCTGTTTCGCCTATGCTTTGGGGCCGTGGATCACGAGTGCACGGTCTGGTCAACGGCGTCGAGGTGGGCGGTCACAGCGGAGGATACACACCCTTCTGCTTGGACGTCACTCATGCTCTACGTCCAGGCAGGAACGAGATCCTCGTCATGGTCGATGACTGGGGCTATAGATACCAATGGGCTCCCAGGTGGCTTGACCAGGAGGTGGATCCGGAGTTCGAAAAGGCGGCCAGCATCCTCCACGGCAAGCAGACCTGGTATGCAGATGTATCCGGTAT
>JBHORE010000107.1:0-8250 GCA_042408415.1 Thermobaculum sp. | reverse complement strand
CTTATGTTCATAGGCAGCGCTCCAGGATCCATGGCAGGTGGAATCAAGATCACTACTGTGGCAATTATCTTGGCAGCTGCTTGGAGCAATATACGTGGCCGTAGGGATACGGAACTCATGGGGAGAAGAGTGCCACAAGAGCAAGTAAGACAGGCATTGACAGTAGTACTCCTGGGAGTCTTGCTTATAGTTACGATTGCACTAGCCATCAGCCTACTGGAGAGGGCAAGATTCAGAGACGACTTTATCAAAGTGCTGTTTGAGGTTACATCCGCATTTGGTACGGTAGGATTATCTACGGGTATCACTCCAGAGCTATCAGCTCCAAGCCAAATATTATTGATCATCACGATGTTTGTAGGGCGACTTGGACCAGTAACACTAGCAACATCATTGTCCCATCGATCACAAAGCACATACAGATTCCCAATTGAGTCGGTGCGAATAGGATAACGGAGGGTTAAGGTGCCAAAAGGAGATAGGGCGTCCAGGCAATTCGTGGTTATAGGACTTGGCAGGTTTGGTCTAACCTTAGCCAAGACATTAACTGATTGGGGGCATGATGTGCTAGGCATCGATCAAGACGAAAACAAGGTACAGGAGGCGAGAGACCTGGTAACACACGCTGTGCAGGTAGAAAACCTGGATGAAAGAACGATATCTGAGCTAGGGCTCAGTGAGGCTGATGTGGTCATCGTAGCAATAGGGGAGAATATAGAGGCAAGTATTCTAATCACTGCCATGCTGGTAGAGGCAGGCACAAAATATGTGGTTGCCAGAGCTTCTACTGACCTGCACGGAGTTATCCTGCGAAAAGTAGGCGCCCATCACGTGATATATCCAGAAGTACAGCTAGGTGTGGAATTGGCACATCAGCTCCGCGTACCAGGAGTAGGAGAATACATTTCCATAGGAGAAGATACGGGAATATATAAGCTGCAAGTACCCAAGGAGTGGGCAGGTAAACGACTTAGTCAGCTCTATAAGAGCATACATGATCCATTATTTACAGTATTAGTGATTATTCGGATGGATGAGATCATCACTACTCCTGGAACAGAAGAGATGCTTGCAGAAGGAGACACTATTGCCATAATATGTCGCGAAAGCCGGCTGGATGAGCTGCACATATCCTCTTAGCTTATCTTAAGACCTTAAATTAGCGGAGGTAACCTAGACACACTAGTTTGAGGAGATTTCTTGATACCCTTTTTCCAAAGCTCTAGGATATGTTGCCGACTCTTCACCTCAATGCGCATAAGTTTGCATCTGTTAGCTTATCCTTGCCATAGTCAGCAAAATTACTTCCCGTACATCATAACCGTTGCTCACCCAAAGACTTGGCTCCTAAACTTCTGATACCACACTCATCTGTTGTTATCCCGATTTCAGGATAAGTTCTAAGAACTCCCAGAAGTCGCACGCAAACACTTCGAACCTAAACGCTGCCACACGCCTAAAGCACTCTAAGCACCTGCTGGATACTTGGTTTGCTGAGCTTGCCACCATTTGGTGAGTTCATTTGCATAGAGCTATTGACAGACAGGAAACACAGATATATACTCAATCTATCAACCTGCGGGGCTAGGATGAATGAGGTGGCGCATATGAAACCCAAGCTGCCGCTTCCTCTGGTGCTCCTCTGTGCGCTGGTCTTATGGCCCCAAAGAGCACACAAGGCCCTCGCCCACACAGGCTGTGATACATGGCAGGATCTGGAGGGAGTGCGAAACCTTATTGGGCGCCTGCGAGAGCCTATTGGCGGCTCTGGTGATCCTGGCCGTGGAGGCATAGCCTGGATCAGGCACTCCCGTACCAGTGATGACTATCGCTACCAGATCAATTGGGATCCATCAGCGGACGCCAACGGTGCCTATCGCATATCCATTAACCACAGCCGATGGAGTCAAACATCTAGTGGGCACAGCGTGGAACAACACGACCAACGCCTGGCACTTGGTGGTTGCAGGAGAGGCTTCCTACTGCGATGGCAATGATGGGGACAACGAGCGTAACTGGTTTGATCCCACCTACACAGATAGCTGGTTCTGGTCAGATGACGAGGGACAGGTACACTGGATAGTATCACCGAACACCGTGGAGAACAACTTCCCTATCCATCTGTGGCTGCTCTCGGGTGGGGATAGGGCCTGCGTGCACATGAACACGACCGCAGGCTGCTAGGGGAGGTTTACCATGAGGTATATATTAGCGATCATAGCATTAGTAATAGCTGGGATGGCTGCCATCGCGATCGTGAATTCCTCCGGGACTCAAGATGCCAGGCAGCAGGCAGGTCCGCTTGGGGCTTCAATAGAGCTCACAGCTGAGCTCACAAGGACACAGCCCGCATCCACCAGCTCTCCCGAGTGGACACCTCCCACTCCTGATCCGACCCAGGTGGCCAAAGCTACCACCCAAGAAGCGCTAATAGAATGGGCTAAAAGGACTGCCCAATCTATGGGGGAGCCTAGTCCCTCACTAGTAGACGTAAGGGAAACAACGTTTGCTGGAGCATTGAAGCTGCTAGGTCTTCACCCTCAACCTACAGATCCTCCAGACAATCATCCTGTATACGTATTGCGTATGAAAGGCAAGTTCAAGCCATATCACAGTATAGGCGCAGTAGATGCCCCCTCTGTACCTGGCGTCATGCATATGATAATTGATGCCAAAACCGGATATACACTAAGAATAGGATACATTGAGTCCTCCGATGCCAACCCATAACTAGCAAGAACAACGAAGAGGCGACATTCTACTTCATCCTATCTATCTGATCTACGAGCAATGATCAGGATGCCACTTCCAAATGGGCAACCTTTTACTTGCTCGCTTTCAGGAAAATGCAAGTCAATATAAGCAAGGTGGGAGCAGCACTTAGGCCAGAGGTACCCTCGTACAGGCTACCCCCACCTTGATACTCTTGATGGCAAAGGCCGTGCTAACAACATATGCTAGCACATAGCCAGTGCATTACAAACGGCTAGCTTGGACGTTCGTTACCCCATAGCTTGCCGCCTCCCATTGACTGTCTCCATGCATGTCTCCACCTATGAACATCCGTAACCGTTATAGCTGGCATAGGATGTCTGGCCTCACTTGGAGGCAGTTGTGGGAAGGGCTTGTGAGGCTCCGTCTGGTACCAGTACGCAACAGTACAGATATCAAGTGTCAGATTGTTGGCATGCCCATGTTCTATAGATGCCCTGATTGACTTCTGGAAGTGAATGGGGTCCTCTATGTGGAATCTATAAGCATGAGCCTTGCCCAGCCACCCGAAGCTGTGCTCCACATGTGCATAACCGAAGTACGGATGCTGATACTCCTCAGCCGGAGACCAGGAAGTACAGAAGTAATCTTCAGTACCCGTGCCGTGCAAAGACCCTGGCCAAGGTTCACCATCTATGAGGAACATATCATCCCCTTCCCCATACCACATTGGACTGGGACAATCTACAAAATAATTTACCCCAACATAATGCCCTCTGCCCTCAGCATCTAATATCAGGTAATTGCCCTCGTCAGATGGATGCTTGAGCTCTGGGGCTAGACAACTCCACTCGTTTTCACCGGATGGGTCTGGGTCAGTTATTTCCCGATTCCACCATGCGTGGAATCTACCTAGAGAGTCATCTACTTCAGGCCATTCCTCGTAGTCTATGTAAAAATAAAACGCATCTACAGGAGTTTGACTCTGATTCTCCACTTCAATTCTAGCTCCATTGCCAAAAGGCATTGGGAAGTAGCAGTTCAGGCCGCGGCCAGATCTTGGGGATGCTGCTAGAGGCAGGGACACGAAGTTGTACTCTAAGCCCCAGCCCTGCCCAAAGAAATCTCCCACAGGGCTCTCAACACTAGGATTATTCTCACCATCCCAGTACATGCGCAGCACGATGTTCCTGCGATACATCGGATCCCTGCTAGCGATAGTGAACCATATATGCTTGATAACACCCGCCCCCTCGATAGTGGCCAGGTCCACCCGTTCACCCGCGGCTATCTGTATCCTGTCAGCATTACCGCCGGTTCGATCGTAGCTAGAGATCCTCTTTGACCGCGCAGGACGTATTTGAGCGATATTAGCTAAAGGGCTATGCATACCTTCCTCCTTGGAAAATGCTTTATAAAGCTTGAATTAGATATTGCACTAATTGCCCAAAATAAAGCAAGCTATAAGCATACTCCTGAATTCTTCAAAGGAGAATGAAGTGCAGACAAAGCATAGTTACAGAGGACTAAGCGCCGTTCCAATGATCTACTTCAAAGCCATGGTACTCGAGAAGACCATGGACCTTCCAGAGTGGTTCGATATAGCCAAGGAACTGGAGCTTGATGCCACAGAGATTCACGACAGATCTCTAAGAAGCAGGGATGATGCATACATAGATGACATAGCACAACAGCTCGAGCATAGAGGTCTAAAAGTATCACAGGTAGTAGGAGCAGCCGACCTAACCAATCCTAATCCTGACATTCGAGAATCCGAACTCGCCACTACGTTCAATAATATAGACATCGCAGCGAGATTAGGGGCAACATGCGTCCGCATAACGGCCGGACAAGCACATGATGCTCTTAGTCATGAGCAGGGAGTGAAGCTTGCGGTAGAGGGCATAAAGAGAGCGGTAGAATACGCGATCCGCAAGAACGTCTGGGTAGCCTATGAAAACCACTACAAGGATTATTTTTGGGACAAGCCTGATTTTTCCCAGCGCTCGGAGGTGTTCTTAGAAATACTTTCTAAGCTCCACGACGTACCTATCAAGGTCAATTTCGATTGTTCGAATCAGGTTATGATAGGGGAGGATCCGGTTAATCTTCTTAGGCAGGTCGTGGACTACGTGATCCATGTGCATTGCAGCGATCGAGTGGCACCTAATCAGTATTTGCATGCCGTCACAGGAGAGGGGATTGTAGATTATCGATCTATATTTGGTATCCTCAAGCAACATGGATACAGCAGTTGGCTGTCTGTGGAGTACAATGGCACTGAAGGACTGGAAGGACTTCAAAGATCAATCAACAATGTAAGAAGATTGTGGCAGGAGGCCTAGGTTAGACAAGCACCTATACCTTGGGAGGACTCGGATGTATATACCCTCAGATGTCACAGAGCTAGTAAATGAAATACCTATGCCTGCACTTTATAGGGTCAGGCAGAAGAGAGAATATCCTATCGTGGAGGATATACAAAGCGAAGTTGCCCGCGAACTTAGCGAAAGCAACATCCTGTCTAACATCAAAAGTGGAGACAGGATAGCGATAACGGCGGGTAGCAGGGGAATTATCTCCCTCCCCGAAGTTATCAAGGCTGTAGTAGCCGAGGTGAAGAAAGCTGGTGGCGAACCCTTCATCATTCCCGCAATGGGAAGCCATGGAGGAGCAACAGCTGACGGACAGACACAACTCTTAGCCGATCTGGGGGTGACAGAAAGTTACGTTGGAGCACCTATCCGTGCCACGATGGAGGTGGTAAAAGTAGGAGAAGTACCAGGCGGTCCAGCAGTGTACATGGACCTTTACGCCTCCCAAGCGGATGGAATAATACTTGTCAATCGAGTCAAGCCCCACACCGATTTTCACGGGAATGTAGAGAGCGGCCTAGCTAAGATGTGTGTTATTGGTCTAGGTAAGCAAGTGGGAGCAGAGACAATGCACCTTTACGGCGCTAATGGGTTCCGCAAGTTTCTATCCCAGGCCGCGCAGATCTCAGTAAGATCCAAGCCAATACTCGGAGGTGTAGCAATAGTTGAGTCGCCATCCGGCAAGCCAGCCAAGATAAAGGCGTTGCCTCCTAGCGATATAGGTGGTCCTGGGGAAGAAGAGCTTCTGAAGGAAGCCTACGATCTTCTGATGAGAATACCCTTCCGAGAGCTGGACGTGCTGGTGGTGGATTACATAGGGAAGAACATTAGTGGAACCGGTATGGACACCAACGTAATAGGAAGGACTATGGTCCATGGTGAGCCAGAATCGCACAATCCGGATATCTCAGTTATAGTAGCGCTTAGATTAACCGAGGAAACTCATGGCAATGCTTCGGGAATAGGGTTAGCAGATGTTACCACACAGAAGCTACTAGAGCAGATAGATTTCAAGGTTACTTATACTAACGCTATCACATCAGGCATCTTCGGCATGCAGCGGGTTCAGATACCCATAGTCATGCCGGATGACAGGTCTGCAATATCTCTGGCTATACAGTGCTGTGGCCGACCAGACGCCGAGAATGTAAGGCTTGCAAGAATCTACAGCACTCTGGATCTAGAAGAAATATTCATATCAGAGTCTTTGCTTACAGAAGCCGAGTCCAATCCAGATATCGAGATTCTCGGACCGGAAGGACCGTTGTCCTTCCAGGAAAACGGCGACATAACACCTTGGACTGGAGCAATATCTCATGTACATGCTGCTGGCCTGGAAGCTGGAGTAGATGGCATAGAAAACTTGTAGGGAGAAAAGATTTGAAGGCTTTAGTATGGCAAGGACCTCATAGTCTAGAGATCGTAGAGAAGGATATCCCCAAACCTGACCCAGGTTTTGCGCTCGTGAAAGTTGAAGCATGTGGCATATGCGGTAGTGATATCCATGGTTATACGGGAGAGTCCGGAAGGCGCACACCTGGCATGATAATGGGGCATGAGTTCGCTGGAACGGTCGCTGAAGTAAACGGTGAAGCCAAAGATATAGCTGTTGGGCAGCGGGTCGCAGTGAACCCCCTTTGGGGTTGTGGTGAATGCTTTTATTGTTTGAGAGGAGAACCGCAAATATGTCCCAACCGTTTAACAGTTGGTGTAAATATCGCGGAATCCGGGGCTTTTTCAGAATACGTAACCGTCCCAGTGAATAACTTGGTCCCAATAGCTGATCACGTCAGCTTTGAAGAGGCCTCGATGGCTGAACCTCTGGCTGTGGCTCTAAGAGGATTTCATCTTTCTGGCTTAGCACAAAACGATACAACACTTATATGCGGAGCGGGCACTATAGGGCTCTGCGCACTACTCATATGTAAGGCCCACAAACTCGAAACAGTGTTTATAACAGATAAGCTCTTACACAGGTTAGAAGTTGCAGAGAAGATAGGGGGCATATCCCTTGCCCCCGAAGACAATCCAGTTGAGAGGGTTTTATCTAGTACGAGCGGCTTGGGTGCTAAGGCAACGCTGGATGCTGTGGGAATAGGAGCAACTATTACTCAGTCGCTTATGGCTACTATGAGGGGAGGCAAATTAGTCTTGATAGGACTGGCCACTCCAAAGGTAGATATAGCTCTTTATGAACTGGTACCTCAGGAAAGGCTGATTCAAGGGTCCTACGCATACACCCCCGATGAATACAGACAAGCCGTCCAACTCATATCAGATGGCATAGTAGATGTTAAACCGTTGATAGAGAAAGTTGTGCCTCTTAGCCAAGCCCCGGAGTCTTTCGCAGCGCTAGCCTCAGGAGGAGACAAATCCGTAAAAGTAGTTGTGAAGCCCTAGGAAGATCACCTAGATGATCATTAAATTGCTTCTTTACGTCTATAAGCTTCTGCCCTCTAGGTTGCAGGAGATTGCTTCTTGGTTGTTGAGCTCAAAAATGACCGTAGGGGTCTGCGTAGTCGCATTCGACTCGGCGAATAGAATCCTCCTCTTTAGGCACACATATCATCCTGGCGGCATGTGGACCCTTCCTGGTGGACACCTACATATCGGAGAACCACCAGATGAGGGGCTTATTAGAGAGCTGCGGGAAGAATCCGGTGCAGAAGTTAAGCTTATTAGCCTAATAGATATAGAAGTATCGCCACACTGGCCTGGACATATGACTCTATATTACCTGGCGGATTTGTTACATCCTCCCAAATACTCCTCTGCCGAAGTGGAAGCTTGGAATTTATTTAGTGTCAATGAATTACCAGCACGAATACTTCCAGAAGCGAGAAGGGTTATAGCTCATGCTCGGGAATTCATAAATGCCCATCATGACAAGAGATCCAATGAGGCAAAGGTATAAAAGGGGTATGTGAGGTTACATACCCCTACACGTTATTCCTCTAACAGACCGTAGATCTCCCCGTACTTGCTTCTCAAGTAGCTAATATACGGTCCAACATCTAATCTGCTGCCCGTAGCGCGCTCCAGCAATTCCTGGGGAACATATTTCCTTCCATGTACATGTATTTGTTCTCTCATCCACCTTAGCAAGGAACTTATATCTCCGCTGGACAGATCAGAAGGGATGGATGGATATTCCTCAACCGCT
>JBHORE010000101.1:0-10452 GCA_042408415.1 Thermobaculum sp. | reverse complement strand
TGCAGGATCTCCTGCCAGGCCTGCTGGGCCTCCTCTTCAGTCAGCTCCCAGCCAGTTAGTTTAGCTATCAACTTCACGTAATACTTCGGTTTCTCTTCCTTTGGCACTACCCTCAGCACGTATCTCATCGCCCTGAGAGGGTGCCTTGCCGCCGCCAGCAGGACGTCGCCTACACCATAGCCCGACTCCAGCAGCGGCTCCAGCTCCGGCACGACCACCAAGGTGGTCTTAGCCAGCGCCCCCGGCCCCTGCTCGTGGGCGCCGGGCATTATTCTGCGTTGACTCAGCTCCGGCTGCGAGAGGAACCAGCGCTTGCGGAACTCGGCGCCATGGCGCTCGTCCCACTCGCGGGCCGCCTCCTCGAAGGCCATCTCCCTGCCGAGCTGCTGCTCTCGGGCGCGCTTGTAGCGCTCGATCTCCTCCATCGCCGCCCTCGCCTCGGCCTCGGTCATGGCCCTACCCAGCACCCTCTGCAGCCTGTGGGCCGTGGCCTTCGGGTGCAGCTCCGGGCGGGAAGCGTAGGAGTACCTGTAGACATCCTCGAAGCCGACGCCGCTCTCCGAGCGCACGTCGAGGACGCCATACCCGATTCGCTTCTGCAGTTCTGGATTGTTCACTACTTCAACTACTGTCACGTCGTTTCTCATCTCTCTGCCCTCCCTTAGGCCGCTTCGCTGCCCTCGGTTGCGGCGCCAGCCTATTAATTCCCTTTACCCCGCTCCTCGAGTTGGGTTTCCAATTCCCAACTTTGACTATACTTATGTTAAAATTCTCTTGATCTTGCACGGTTCATGCGTTTTTCTGCATGATTACCGTTTCCGAGATTAAGTATACAGCATGATTCCGCAAAATCAAGGGGATTCGTGCAAAAATCCGTAAATTCATGCAAAAATTGGCAAATCTGGGAAGAAGGGGTGTAGATGCTCACTGAAGAGAGGAAGCGTTTTATTTTAGAGACGCTGGCACGAGAAGGCAAGGTGCTGGCGCACGACCTCAGCAAGAAGCTTGGAGTCTCCGATGACACCATACGCAGGGACCTGAGGGACCTGGCCCGCGAGGGGCTGCTGGTGAGGGTGCACGGCGGCGCGCTGCCGAGGTCCCAGTCTATCACGGCGCCCTACTCGGCCCGACAGCAGCAGGAGCCGGTGGTGAAGGCGGCGATCGCCGAGGCCGCTGCCAAGCTGGTGGAGAACGGCCAGGTCATCATCCTGGACGGCGGTACCACCACCCTGCAGGTGGCGCAGCACCTTCCCAAGGATCTGCACGCCACGGTCGTCACCAACAGCCCCCCCATTGCCGTGGCCCTGGGCGAGCATCCTTACGTGGAGGTGGTCGTGTTGGGCGGCAGGCTGTACAAGCACGGCATGTCCACCGTGGGTGCGGCCACCCTCCAGGAGATCCAGATGATCCGAGCCGACCTCTGCATGCTCGGCGTAGGAGGACTGCACCCCGAGCTCGGCCTCACCACCGATAACCTCGAGGAGGCTCACGTCAAGAGGGCCATGGTCGCCAGCGCCGCCGAGGTGGTGGCCCTGGCCTCCGCTGAGAAGATCATGGCTGCTCAGCCCTACATAGTGGCGCCGCTAGCTGACCTGACGCATGTGGTCACCGAGTCCTCGGTGCCTCGAGAGGAGCTAGCTCCCTTCGAGGCCGCGGGGCTGACCATCATCTTGGCCTAGGGGCTCCAGCAGATCCTCTCTTAACACGTGCTCTAGGGAGAGCTCGCGGTAGCCCATGCGCTCGAACAGCACGGTGATCTTATCCCTTTCGATCCTGTGCACCGTGCCCTCCCCGAGCTTGGGGTGATGGACGCGCTCCCCGGGCTCAAACGGGGCATGGGCGCTAGCGGGCTTGGGTGTGCGGCCCAACAGGTCGTTGTCGCACATGTCGCAGCGTTCAGCCCGCATCTGTTCCCCAAAGTAGTTGAGGATGAACTCCCGCCTGCATCCTTGAGTCGTCATGTACGCTCGCATCATCTCCAGCCGGCTGCGCTCGTATTCTTTGCGTGCCCGGTCCTCCTCCAGCGACAGGCTCTCGGGGTCGAATCGCCTCTTGCGCAGGAGTATATGGTCTCCCTGTTGTTGGATGAAGCCGCTGCGTTCCAGGGCGATCAGCGCCCTCACGATCAGGCTTCTACCTAGGCCGGTCTCTTCTCGTAGGTCATCCAGCTCGCGACGCTGGCTCTTGCGCAGCGCCTGGAATACCTGCCTCACCTCGTCTGGGGTTAGGTCGCTTGCACTGGCCATAAACGCAGCCTTCTCCAGACCTTCGTGCCTATGCAGCAGGCAGCAGAACGCAAACTCCCCATCTCGGCCGGCCCTGCCCGCTTCCTGGTAGTAGGCCTCTAGACTGGCGGGTGGATCGATGTGTAGCACGAAGCGCACGTCGGGCTTGTCTACGCCCATGCCGAAGGCGTTGGTTGCTACCACTATCCTTAGCTTTCCCTCTAGGAAGTCCTGTTGCACCTGATCCCGTTCGCTCTTCCGGCGCTTGCCGTGGTAGTAGCCGGCGGATATGCCCATCTCGTTGAGCCAGCTAGCTACCTCCTCTGCGGCCTTGGTGGTGTTGGTGTAGATCAGCCCATTGCCTGCAAGTGCCTTCCTGATCTGTTGGCTCACCATCTCTGGGTAGGCTTCGACCTCGCCACGTAGCAGCTGCTTCAGCACCTCCCTCGTGTCATCATGGGGTTCCAGCCGGCGCACCTCAAAGAACAGGTTGGGTCGGTCGAAGCCTTGGGCCACCACCAAAGGGTCTCGCATCCCCAGCACTCGGGCTATATCCTGCCTTACCCATGGTGTGGCGGTGGCCGTGAGCGCCAGCACTGGAGGACGCCCCACATCCTCGATTACCCGCCCTAACTGCAGGTAGGAAGGCCGGAAGTCGTGTCCCCACTCGGAGATGCAGTGGGCCTCATCTACCACGAAGAGCGACACCTGTCTGTCGCCCAGCTCAGCCATTAGATCGCCGCTCACTGCTCCCTCTGGGGTGACGTACACCAGCTTGATCTCTCCCTGCTGTATGCCTTCTAGCGCCTCGCGGGTCTCTGGATGCAGGCTGCTAAAACCCACGGCTTTCACGCCCACCTCGTCCATAGCTGCGATCTGGTCGCTCATCAGCGCCAGTAGTGGCGTGACCACTAGAGTTACTCCTGGGAGCAGCTGGGAGGCCACCTGGTAGATCAAGGATTTGCCTGCTCCGGTAGGCAGCAGCACCATCACGTCTCGCCCTGCCAACAGGCCTGCGACTGCCTCCCTCTGGCCGTCCCTGAACTCTGAGTGACCAAACCTATCTAACAGCTCCTCCAGTTGGGAGTTTTGTGAGGGCATGTTGACTCCTTTCCTCTAGAGCGATCGCTGTCTACAGAGCAACAATCGTGCCCGCGGTGCTACCCTAACGCACGCGCCGCGGCTGGCCATCGAGCTTGTGGCGTTGCCTAAGTAAGTGCTAAATTTGTCAGGACGATCCCTAGGAGAAGGAGATGTATGGTCACAGTGCTCCGGGCGAGCTGGAGATAGTCAGGGCTTTTGTCAACACTTTGGATCCCGCCCAGGGCCACGACGAGCTGCATGACCCCTCCAGCCTGGGGAGGTGGCTGAGGGAGCACGGCCTGCTGTGCGGCGATCGGGAGCTGGGCGAGGACGACCTACGTATCGCTCTGGCCTTTCGAGAGTGCGTGCGCAACCTGCTGGCGGCCAACAACTGCCAGCCGCTGGATCCCCGCACGGTGGAGGGGCTCAACCAGCTGATGGGCGCTATCCGGATGGCCTTTCGGTTCGACGCCGACGGCGGGCTGGCCCTATTGCCCTGTTCTTCGGGTGTGTACGAGGCTCTGGGTCACATGCTGGCGATTATCCATGCCGCGATGCTCGAGGGCACATGGCAGCGACTAAAGGTCTGCCGGGACGAGCGATGCCGCTTGGCCTTCTACGACCTCTCTAAGAACAGGTCGGGCACGTGGTGCACGATGCAGGTGTGCGGCAGCCGCAACAAAGCCAGGAACTACCGTTCGCGCAAGCGGGCACAGACTACAGCTCGCTGAGCTCGTCCTCCTCGGTCAGCAGCTCGATCTTCGTGCGGGCGTTCATAGGTTCCACCAGCCCCCATGCAGGCAGCTCCTGCGACAGCCTCGCCAGCATTATCACCCAGGCGGAGAGCGCCAGGTGACAGGCCAGTCGACCCAGTAACAGCGAGATCGCTCTCATAGCACGGCCTTCTTTCCACAGATCTTCGTGTGCCCATTGTAACCCATTTTCATTAAATAGTGGCAGCGCTCATCGCGACTCCAGATGAAGAGTTATTCATGCTGGGGAGAGTAGTTGGCCAGCTCCTCGACGAGCGTGATGAGGGCCGTGTGGTCCTCCTGGGACCTGCCCTTGGCCTCGAGCGCGGCGAACGCCTGGTCCACCACTGCCGTGGCCGGCAGGGGCACGCCCAGCTCCCTCCCCGTCTGCAGCGCTATCCCTAGATCCTTGTGGTGCAGGGCCACTTTGAACCCGGGCTTGAAGGTATGTCCTAAGAAGTTATCTTTACGCATCTCCAGCACCCTGCTGCCGGCCAGGCCCCCCATGAGCACCTGCACTATCTTGGCAGGGTCCACGCCAGCCTTTGCCCCCAGCACCAGCGCCTCGCTGATGGCTTCTATCGTGAGCGCCACGACTATCTGGTTGCAGGCCTTCACCACCTGTCCCGATCCACTGGGGCCTAGATAGGTGATGGTCTTCCCCAGTGCCTGGAAGATAGGCAGGGCGCGCTGGAAATCTTCCTCCCTGCCGCCGATCATGATCGACAGCGTGCCTTGTTGTGCCCCCACGTCTCCTCCGCTCACCGGGGCATCTAGCATGTGGGCTCCCCTCTCCTCGACCTTTCGTGCGAGCTCGCGCGTGGCTATGGGCGAGATGGTGCTCATGTCTATCAACAGTGAGCCTTCCCTGATGCCCTCCAGCACCCCTTGCTCGCCCTCCACCACCTGGCGCACGTCGGGAGTGTCCGGCAGCATGGTGATGATCACGTCGGAGCGCTCGGCCACCTCAGCGGGCGAGTTGACGCCCTCAGCGCCCTCGCGCTCCAGCTCCTCCACGGGCCCGCGGCTGCGGTTATGCACCACTAGCTGGTAGCCTGCCTTCATCAGGTTCCTGGCCATGGGCTTGCCCATGATGCCCAGCCCTATAAAGCCTATCCTCTCCATCATCTTCCCTCCGCTAGAAGTATCTGCGATGGTTGCGCGTCGCCCGCCCGCGCCTCGCGGGGCAGCCAGCGCAGGCTCTCGTCCGTATCTACCCCTCGGGGGATGTACTCTAGCCCCACGTAGCCCGCATAGCCCTGATCTTCCAGGGCTTCAAAGATGCGCTGGAAGTCCAGAGACCCGCTTCCTGGTTGCCCCCTGCCTGGCCAGTCGGCTATCTGCACGTGGGAGATCACCTCCCGGTAGGCGCCGAAGAGCTCCAGGAGCTCCGTCTCCCTAGGGCGCTCGCCCAGCATCACCTGAGCGTGGTAGAGGTCGTACTGCAGCCTGACGTTGTCCCTGCCCACGGAGCGGATGAACGCCACGGCCTCCTCCACGGTTGGCAGTAGGTAGGGCCCGTTCTCATGGGTGTTAACTGGCTCTACCAGCACGTCGATGTCGTGAGGGGCCGCCTGTTCTGCCGCCCACGCGATGTTTCGACGTGCCAGCTCTAGCTGCTCCTCCAGGGGCATGGTCTCGATCCGCAGCCCCACGAGCGCGTTGAGCCGCTTGCAGCCCAGAGCACGCGCCAGCTCGAGCGCCACAGGCACGTTCTCTCGGAACATATGCTCTCTTGCAGGGTCCGATAGCAGGCCCCTATCGCCGGAGGGCATGTCGCCCGCGTCGAAGTTGAACAGCACTACCCGTAGGCCCAGCTCGCGCACTTGTGCCTCTAGCAGCTGTAGGTCCTCTCCTGAGGGCCACCAGAACTCGATCGCCTCGAAGCCTGCCTGGCGCGCCTTCTCCGGGCGCTCAAGAAAGGGTACTTCCCTCCATAGGGTGGAGATGTTTGCACTGAATCTCAAAGCTCGTCTCCTAATAGGGGTGTCCGCAAGTCAAGGTAACATCAATCGTTCGGTGCTGTCAACAGCGTGGCCTCTGGTCGATGAGCTATCCCGGCCTGGATCCCTTGTGCTACACTGTGCTCATCTCGAGGATAGAGGAGGCGCACATGGCAGAGAAGTTAGGTGTTGGGATCATAGGTACGGGTGGTATTTCCGGCGTGCACATTCGGGGGCTTGTCACGCAGTGCAGCGACCTCGCGCGGATAGTGGCCGTGGCCGACATCAGCGAGGAGCGGGGCAGGAGGGCTGCCCAGCAGGCAGGTGGCGCTGAATACTATCAGGACTACCATGACCTGCTGGCGAGGGAGGACATCCAGTTCGTGGAGATCCTCACACAGCCGGCCCTCCACAGGGAGATCGCCGTGGCGGCGGCCCAGGCGGGCAAGCATATCTGCATCATCAAGCCCTTCACGGTGATGCTGAGGGACGCAGACGAGATCATACAGGCCGCCAGGCAGGCGGGTGTGAAGCTGTTCGCTGGCCAGCCCACGCGCTACGAGCCGACATCTAGGACCATCTACGAGGTAGTGCGCAGGGGAGATATCGGCGAGCCGACGCGCATGTACACCCGTAGCTTCCTCTACCTAGGATGGCTAGAGAAGCCTCAGGGCTGGTACTACGACCTGCGCCAAAGCGGCGGGGTCACGGTTGAGACGCTAGTGCACCACATGGACCTCATGCACTGGATACTGGGCCCCGCCAGCAGGGCCTACGCCGAGGCGGGGTCGTTCTACACCCAGGACAAGCCCACCCCGCTGCCCGACGACCAGATAGCAGTGCTCTACAGGTTCCAGAACGGCGCGATCGGCGTCCTGGAGGGCGCGGGCTCGCGGGCCCTTGGAGCTCCATCCTGGGCTATCGAGGTCACGGGCACCGAGGGCGCCGTGTGGCTGGAGGAGGGCGGCAGGGTAACGGTGTCCCGTACTAGGCTCTCAGCTGGCAGCCTGGAGACCATAATCCCAGGGGAGGCCGATACCACAGGAGGGGCAGGGCCCATGCTCAGGGACTACCTCCAGTGCGTGCTCGAGGATAGGGATCCCCCGGTAACGGGCGAGGACGGCCGATACGCCGTCGAGATGGCCTGGGGAGCCATAGCCTCCTATAGAAGTGGTAGGCCCGTATCTCTGCCGTTTGACCCAGCTCACTACCCAGACTTCGATTGATGCCCATAAACTATCCAGCAGGGACGTGAGCTATGGAGCCTTTGGAGAAAGCCCCTGGTATGGAGTCGTTGAGGGAGGAGCTGCGCCGTCTGGGATGTGGTCCCCTCCGGCGGGTGTCGCGCGTGCGCGGGGGCAGGCACACCTTGCTGCTGAAGCTCGAATGCGAGCCCGGTAACTACTGCCTGCGGGTGTTCCCTCCGGGGCAGGATGGCTTGGCGCGTAGGGAATGGCTCATCATGCGGGGCCTGCAAGGGTCCACAGTGCCGGTGCCCCAACCGTATGCCGTGCTGTCGCTCCAGGGAAGGTCGGCCATCCTTATGGCTTGGTGCTCTGGCCGTACGCTCCTCGATGAGCTGAGGCGTCGCCCTTGGCTGGTATGCAAGCTGGGGTCGATGATGGGCAGGGTGCAGGCCAGGCTGCACAGCGTACCAGTGCCCCCCGAGCTCCTGGCGGAGGTGCCCTTCTGGCTCGAGGAACCCTGGCTGGACGCGGAGCTCAGGACCCGACTTGGGGCGTTCTCCGACGGGCCCCAAGCCCTCCTGCACCTAGATATACATCCCCTCAACGTCATGACCGACGGCAGGCGGGTCACCTGCCTGCTGGACTGGGCGAACGCACGCCTGGGAGATCCCAGGGCCGACTACGCTCGCACGCTGTCGATCTTGAGGCTGGAGACCGAGGGGCTGAGGCCGCTCGAGCTGGTGATGCTCCGCTTGTTCGAGCTGGGCTGGAGGTGGGGGTACGCATCTGCGCGCGGGAAGCCAAAGCACATGGCTCCGTTTCTAGCTTGGGCCGGCGAGCTCATGCTGCGCGATAGGGGGCCCAGGCCCGGGCGGGAGGACCCTATGTCGCCGGAGGGATTAGCTAGGGTGCAGCGCTGGGTTGCCACATGGAGGCACCGCTCTGCCCATGGGCGATGACTCATCTGTGTCTTCGTATGCTAAACATTATTAATAATTAAAAAATCTATTGAGTAGATTATAGTAAACGTATATTATAGAGTTGGGGATTTCCCTAAGATGTCTGTAGGAGGGTTACATGACCAAGCTGGATCGAAGAAGTTTCCTTAGGTTGTCGGCTCTCTCGGCAGGCTCGCTGCTGCTTGCCGCCTGTGGGGGCAGCCCGGCCTCCACTCCCACCAGTGGGCCTACGAGCTCCCCATCGGCGTCACCATCGGGCTCTCCTTCGGGGTCACCTTCGACCTCTCCAAGTCCTGTGGCCACGGCTGCCGCCGACGTAACTCCCCAGGCAGTGGCCACGCCTGTGCAGAACATAGGCCAGGCCACGCCCGAATCCTACACCGGCAAGTACAACGAGGCGCCGATGCTTGCCGAGATGGTGAAGGCCGGCAAGCTGCCGCCCGTGGAGCAGCGCCTGCCCAAGCATCCCTACGTCGTGCCCCACAAGTGGGTCCAGCAGGGCAAGTACGGCGGCAAGCTACTCATGGCCTGCACCGATCAAGGCGACTGGGCTACGGGCCACCTGATCCAGGAGTCCATGTATGGTCACTCGCCGCTGCGGTGGCTGCGCGATGGCCTGCAGATAGGCCCTGGGCTGGTGGAATCCTGGGAATCCAACGAGGACCAGACCGTGTGGACCTTCCACCTGCGCGAGGGACTGCGATGGTCGGACGGTGAGCCCTACACCACCGCGGACATCCTCTTCTGGTGGGAGGACGAGGTGCTCAACCCCGAGCACCCAGAGGCGGTGCCCTTTGAGCTGGTGTCGGCCAACGGCAACCCCGCCAAGCTCAAGGCCATAGACGACGTCACGCTGCAGATCACTTTCGATGCTCCTGCCCCACTCCTGCCGGGGCTGATGGCCTGCTGGGTCAAGCGTGGGATCGGCCCCCGCTGGATGGACCCCAAGCACTACCTCAAGCAGTTCCATCCCAAGTACAACCCCAAGGTGGGGAAAGATTGGGTGGACACCTTCAACGCCAAGGCGGACTTTGCCACCAACCCTGAGTGCCCCACGATGACCGGCTGGCGCCTCAAGGAGTACAAGCGCGGCCAGTACACCATATGGGAGCGCAACCCCTACTACTGGTGCGTCGATAGGTGGGGCAACCAGCTGCCGTACATCGATACCATCCAGCACAACAACGTGCAGGACGCTGAGGTGCTCAAGCTCAAGTTCACCCAGGGAGCGGTGGACTACGTGCACGGTGGCTTCGTCCCCATCAACGTGGAGGACATAGCCACCTTCAAGCAGGCGCAGCCGCGCAGCAAGCTGCAGATCGAGCTGTGGGACTCCGGCTCGGGCACCGCCTCCGTGTTCTTCTTCAACTACGACTACATCGATCCCGAGATGAGGAAGCTCATCCGCAACCCCAAGTTCCGCCAGGCGCTCTCCTACGCCTACAACAGGCAGAACGTACAGAAGCTGGTGTACCTGCAGACCGGCGAGATCACCACCGGTACCACCAGCCCCAAGTCCATAGAGTTCGTGTTCAACGACGAGGGGAAGAAGGTGTACGAGCAGTGGCGCGACTCCTACGCCAAGTACGACCCCGAGAAGGCCAAGCAGATGCTCGATGAGCTGGGGGTGAAGGATGTCAACGGTGATGGCTGGCGCGAGCTGCCCAACGGCGGCAAGCTCCTCATCACCCTCGACTACCCCGCATCTGAGCCCCAGAGCAGCGAGCACGTCCGCAAGAACGAGCTGCTGGCCAAGGACTGGCAGGCCATAGGGCTCAACGCCAGAGCTAACCCTCAGCCACCTACGGGCTATGACGACCGCTGGAACGCCGGCAAGATCCTCTCCAAGACCGCCTGGGAGGTGAGCGATGGGCCCAACTCCCTCGTCAACCCCACCTGGCTCATCCCGCTGGAGACCTCCCGCTGGGCGCCGCTCCATGGCCAGGGCTACATCCTGAAGTCCACCGATCCCAAGAAGATCCAGCAGCAGAAGAACCTCGATCCCTGGAAGAGGCAGCCCCCGCACGTGCTGCCGGAGCCCGGTGATCCTATAGATCGGCTGTACAAGGCGTACGACAAGGCCCGCAGGGAGACCGACCCCATCAAGCAGCACAAGCTCGTGTGGGACATCGTCAAGATCCACGTCGAGGACGGCCCGTTCTTCATGGGCTGCGTGGCCAACTACCCCAGGATAGTGCTGTACAAAGAGGGACTCATGAACGTGCCCAAGAGGGAGGACCTGGCACTACACGGCTTCGTCAACACCTGGATCCACCCCACGCCGGCGGTGTACGATCCTGAGG
>JBHORE010000100.1:0-3069 GCA_042408415.1 Thermobaculum sp. | reverse complement strand
TTTATTGTAAGATTATGAACACTATGAACGTCACCGAAAATCGGATCTATAAAACCCTTGAAGTACTAGCTAACTTCCTGTTTCTAAATGTGCTTTGGTTATTTGTTGCTGCTCCAATTTTCACAATCTTTCCGGCAACTACTGCCCTGTTTGGAGTAGTAAAGGACTGGATTATTGGCAAAGACAATGGTTTCTTCTTTCCTTTTCTGAAACACCTAAGAAAAGAGTTCTTACAAAGCTTGTTTATAGGTGCTTTTTGGATCCCATTAGGATTAATACTGCTCCTGGACATATACGCAATATATCATATGACAGGAATAATCAAGCTACTCCTAATACCATTTACCAGCATAATTTGCTTGTTGTATCTAGCAGCATCTGTATACATTTTCCCAGTAGCAGTAACTTACAGACTCAAATCCTTGTACATCATACGCAACTCTTTGCTATATGCTCTCAGCTATCCACATATAACTTTTGTTAACATTTTGATAGCAATATGCGTTATCTACCTAGCCTGGCTTCTACCTCTCAGCGTACTAATAACTCCGAGTGTGGGAGCTTACACTATGTATCTACTTTGCAATAATGTATTCCTGAAGGTTGAGAGAATCCGGGGGCTTAGTCGTTCAGAGGAAGAAATGAAATCATGAATTCCCCTCGGCGAACTCCAGCAAGTTAACCTCTTCAAACTGTTTGCTCTCAGGATATACCTTAATGGTCTTGATCTCATACGGCGCGAACCGTAATTCAATATCTAGATCTAACATGAAGAGTTTTACTCTGGCAGTAACCATTTCTCCATCAGTCTCATAGGCCCTCAAGATATATCCATATCCATCCTCGGCCCTCTTAAGCACACTGACGATCACATTACTCGGCGAAACTTCCATAGCCGAATAGGTAGGTGGGAGAACTCCAGAGTGAAAGGACTCAAAAATGGCGACAGGAGGTTGATTGAGTAATGCAGCAGCGAGGGGAGTGCGGGCATCTCTCCAGCTACCGCTATGAGGTAGTAGTGTATATCTAAATCTCTGCATCCCCTGATCTATGTAGGAGTAAGAAACATCGGGATTTAGCTCAGCAGGCACATGGTGAGCATAAACAGGACTTCTCAGAACTGTGATTGCGAGTGCATTCTCGAACGCACTGTAGCTGTACTTAGAGTCATTGATCAAGCTCAAACCATACTCTTGTCCAGACTCCAACACACCAGATATATCTACCCATGATTGTCCTGGTTCCTCCTCTCCATTAAGAGGACGGGTAATATGCCCATAGGGGATCTCATATGTCACGTAATCAGCGTTCCAATTCACCGGGAAAACAAGCTTGAGCAACTTATGCTTTTCTCGCCAATCTACCACAACATCCACATCGATCTGATCTCTCCAAGGATACAGAGTAAATTCTTGTACTAATAAGGAATTACTATAACGACTTTCAGCCCTAATTACAGACTTAACACTTCCATGTTCAACCAGCTTGCTTCCGGCGAATTCAAATCTTCCACATATATCATTAAACTTGAAGACTCCATGGCTCCAAGTATCAGAGTTGTCGGCTATAACCACTGGAAGTGCGGCTGTTGACCTGAAGACCTCAACGTTATGTCTTTTATCAAACAGCCTAGCTATCCCTCCACAAGAATCATCGACATGCATGACAAGGCTAGGCGTTTCAATCCGAAGGTCATCAGCGACACAGGTCATCAGGTTAGTATCTTCCTCAAGTGATTTGGAGGACTTTGGCTTAAAAATATAGGTCTGCCACCCAAAGGCTGGGACATCAGCAACAAAGCATATCTTACGATGCGACATTGTAGCAGCATCGGGCTTAATGTATTGAAAAGGATGGATACCTCCAGAAGCATCCACCAATTCGTACTGCAGGTCCTTTCTAAGGCTTGACTCTACCTCAACAGTCTCTGAAATCTTCCAGGAATGAGGATTGAAAACAAATACCGCCTTGGAGTTTTCCAGGCTATGTTCATCACTCTCTATATTAACCTTCCATGATACGGACTGAAGCGCTGCATTAAGGTTTCTATCTGCGATGCTAATAGCCTCACCGTAAGTATAGAGAGCATCCTCATAAGCAAGCTCTATGCTCGTGCCTGCAAGAATATCGTGAAACTGATTGAACAACAAGTTTTTCCAAGCCCGATCAAAGTTCCCCGGATAAGGATATCGAAGCAGCAGATTGGCAAGAGCAGACATCTTCTCAGCAGCTATCAGCCTATTCTCTGCCAATCGGTTCAATTTCTTGATACTGGAGTGCGCAGAGTAACAACCACTAGCATGATGCTGAAGCTCATCCTCGATAATAGGAGAATCCTGAGCTAAGTCCGAAACAGCTTTAAAGAACATATCAGGAGAGCTAAATACAAGCTCAGGTAAATCTTCTTCAGATCTCATTGAGATTATGCTCTCTATGTTCCTTCTAGTAGGACCTCCACCATGGTTGCCAACACCATAGAAGCACATAGAGATACCAAGATCATCGTCTGCTATGCAATTCAACAAATGCCCTTGCAAATCCCCACTGTCAGTACAGTAAGGGTAAGGTATCCTATAAGCCAATACAGAACTACCATCAGGAGATTTCCACCAAAACAGCCTCGAGGGCAACTCCTTTTCATGCGGCCCAGGGCGCATGAAAACATAAAATCGCATCCCACTCTTGCTCAGAATTTGTGGGAGCATAGCGTTATGCCCAAAACTATCTGGGTTGTAGCCTATGCTAGCGGTGATACCAAACCTGGATAAAAAATATCTCTGGCCATATAACCCTTGCCTAACAAAGGATTCTCCAGATGGCAGGTTACAGTCGGGCTCTACCCACCAGCCGCCGCAAATGTGCCACCTCCCCTCCTTTACCTTCTCCTGTATCTCCTTGAACATATCTGGATCGTTGCTCTCGACCCACTCGTAGAAAGCAGCAGAGCTAGCTGTAAATATAAAATCGTGATACTCTTTGAGCCTATCCAGAGCAGATCTGAAAGTGGCTTTGATCTCTTGAAATCCTTCGTTCCACCTCCAAAGCCAGACAGGATCTATATGAGCGTTG
>JBHORE010000098.1:0-13379 GCA_042408415.1 Thermobaculum sp. | reverse complement strand
TGGCCTTCCTGGGCTACTTCACCGGCGAACACGCCCCCGGTCGGAAGGAGCCCGAGGTATACCTGCCGGTGGTGCACAACCTGCTGCTGGCCCATGGTCTCGCCGTGCCGGTCATCAGGGATAATTCCCGCGACTCCCAGGTCGGGATCACGCTCAACCTGACACATGCCTACCCGGCCGGCGATAGCGCCGAGGACGAGGCCGCCGCCAGGCGCATGGATGGCTTCATGAACCGCTGGTTCCTCGATCCACTGTTCACCAAGGGGTATCCCCGCGATATGGTCGACGTGTTCGGCTCTTGGGTGCCCTCCTTTGACGAGTCGGATCTGGAGATCATAGGGGCGCCCCTCGATTTCCTGGGGGTGAACTACTACAGCCCTTCGTTCGTGAGGCACTCCGAGGGTAACCCTCCGCTGCACGTGGACCAGGTGCGCGTGGATGGCGAGTACACCGATATGGGCTGGCTGGTGTACCCCCAGGGACTGTACGACCTCCTGACGCGGTTGCACAGGGACTACTCACCCACGGCCATAGTGATCACCGAGAACGGCGCGGCCTATCCGGACGAGCCGCCTGTCGAGGGTCGGGTGCACGATCCTAAGCGCGTGGAGTACTACGCCTCGCACCTGGACGCCGCCCAGCGCGCTATCCGCGATGGGGTGCCCCTGCGTGGGTACTTTGCGTGGTCCCTCATGGACAACTTCGAGTGGGCCTTCGGCTACAGCAAGCGATTCGGGCTATACTACGTGGACTACGAGACGCAGGAGCGCACCCTCAAGGACAGCGGCATCTGGTATAGCAGAGTGGTGGCCGAAGGGCAACTAGTGTCCACAGAATCCGTATAGATGTAACCTCTCGTGTCCCCTTGCGTTCTGTATAGGGGGTGGCGTCCCCACCCCCTATCGTGATTTTCTTATCGTCCTCTTACGTTCGTGATATCTTCCCTTGAAGTTCGCATCCTAAACTCATAATCAAACGCTTGGCCAGCGTTGACTTTATAAGAAGAAAGGGGGGATGCGAACCAAGGCACGACGACCTACAAGGACTAGGATACCCCATATCCGTGGCATAGGCTAAAGCAGACCCTTAGTGGAAAGGAGGTGTGACTACTTGAGACAATTACGAAGGCTGGGGTTTATCGCATCTGTGGGGCTCGTGTTGCTGACGTTGGTCTTCTTTAGCGCCAACGCCGTCAACGCACAGACTAGCTCCACAAGCAGCGATAACTACTACCAGCAGTTCATCAACAAGGTGGCGCAGATCCTCGGTAAGAAGCCCCAGGAAGTGCAGTCCGCCATGACTCAGGCCAGCGAGGACGTGATCGACCAAGCCGTGAAGGACGGCAAGTTGACCAAAGAGCAGGCTCAGGAGATCAAGTCCCGCATACAGGAGACTGGGAGGCCGTTCCCGTTCTTCGGCCACCATATGCACGGCCCATTCTTCCCAGTTGTGGTGGGCACGGTATCCAAGGTCAGCGGTAACACCGTCACGGTGAAGACCGATGATGGTAAAAGCAAGACCGTGCAGATCTCTGCCGATACCGTGATCCGCAAGGATGGTCAAGAAGCCACCAAGAGCGACATCAAGGTGGGCGAGTTCGTGCGGGTGATGGGCCAAGAGAACTCCCAGGGTGTCGTCGAGGCAAAGGCTGTGCTGATAGGGGAAGGGGATTTCGTACGGCACCACAGAGGTTGGCCAGATGATGATGGTGCAGAGAACATCACTGGGGTGACCTCTAACTCCCAATAGGTGCCCACAACAGCTATCATAGATCCCAGGGGATCCTTCCCCTGGGATCCCATGTGAGGTTGGTGTATGAAAGCTATGGTGACTGCTGAGTTGCATGTGCCGAGGGGCGTAAAGCTGTTGGCTGGGCTCATGTTGAGCGCAGTCGCTGGGCTGCACCTATCGGAAGTGCCAGCCCAACTGCAGCTGGAGCTTTACTGGTCTTCGGCTATCTTCTCGTTGGCAGCTGTGTTGTCGCTGGTAGCTGTGTTCGGCGTTTCCAAGGACAAGTGGGGTTGGGGCTGGGTGCTTGGCGTGCTGACATGTGGGGGCTTGCTAGCGGTATATCTCCTAGATAGGGTCTTGCATCTGCAGGGCTTCGACGTTTGGCTCTCACCAGATCCTAAGCCCATCGTCTCGGTCTATATTGAGCTAGCCTTTATAGTGCTGTGGCTGCTGGGTCCAAGCAGGGTCCAGAGCTGGTACAACTACGTGCTCACCGTGTCTACCATGCAACAAGAGGTCTCCAGGCGATCTACAGTTAGGAGGACTTAGCCTTGCTGCAAGATGATGGACCTATCGGTAGGTTACTCACTAGAAGAGAGGTACTCGAGCTCTTTGGTATGGCGAGCATGTCCTTCCTGTTGGGATGCACTTTCCCTAATGATGTCGACAGCCACTTGCCCACCCCCACAGATACGCCCAGCACTACCGCCTGCGTGGTGCGTCCCGAGCTCACTGAGGGCCCATACTTCGTCGACGAGGATCTGCATAGGTCGGATGTGCGCACGGACCCAGTTGACGGCACGAGGAAGGAGGGAGTGACGCTAGCCCTGACCTTTCGTGTGATGCGGATGGGCGAGGCCTGCGAACCCCTGCCGGGCGCGCGCTTGGATATCTGGCAATGCGATGCTCTGGGTATATACTCCGACGTATCTGACCCCAACTTCGATACCACTGGGAAGAAGTTCTTGCGCGGCTACCAAATAACCGATGACAGAGGGGTCGCTCGATTCACGACCATCTACCCTGGATGGTACAGCGGCAGGGCAGTGCATATTCACTTCAAGATCCGCTATCCACGAAGCGGGTCCCAGACGTACGATTTCACATCCCAGCTGTTCTTTGACGAGGACATCACGGATCGTGTCCACTCCACTCAGCCCTATGCTTCCAAGGGCCCCAGGGACACTAGGAACTCCCAAGATCTCATCTACAGGCAAGGGGGAGACCAGTTGCTGCTCGTGCCCGCAAGCGTCGGGCGATCCTACTCGGCCTCGATAGCGCTCGCACTCGACCTTTCCTAAGGGTTGGGTTCAGCTGAGAACAACTGGGTATGCCATGCGAAGGCTGCTACGCAGCAGGCACCCATTAGGCCCGCGACTGCCTCCAGGTGGCCGTGTCCGGGTAGCCATGGGAATGCAGAGGGCAGCGCTCTGGCTAGGACGGTGAGGTTGCCAGCGATCAGCAACCCCCATCTCAACATGTTGTTCCTGGCATGGAGCTTCCCAAACCCTGGCAATAAGTGAGACCCCACGCCGAAGATGAGGAGTGTCGCAAAGCCTGCTCCCAGGGCGTGCCTATAGGCATCCTGCTTGCCTACTATCTCTAGTAGCACTCCCACGAGCAGCCATAGGTAGGCCGAAAGCGCCAGCAGCTGGGTGGGATCCCTCCACAAGGGTACTGTGTCCCGGGGGCGTGGCCTGCGCGGCTCAAGCAGCCGTAGGCCAGCTATGAAGAGCCCGGCTGCGATCAGGTAGAGACCCCGGCCGTCTGTACACAGCAGCGACGAGAGCACCGCTGCCGACTGAACAGCCAAACCTACCCAGAGCAGGGGCATCTGGGGCATCTTGGTACGGAAGAGGATCGGGAAGTTGCGTGCCGACATGCCGACCGATACCGGCACGATGAATCCCTGTAGCATGAAGGTGATGACCAAGTCCAGGGAGCCCTCAGGGTATATTCCGTAGTGCGTGACACCTCCCTGCATGGCGCCTAGGGCGTTAATCGCCGAGGCTGCCCACAGCGACAAAAAAGCAACTAGGAAGAAGGGGAGGACCTGTAACAGGGCCCTCATCTGACCAAGCGGTGGTCCATCCCTGAGCGTGCGCCAGTAGATAACCAGCGTGAGCGTGTAGCCCGCCAGCTCGAGCCATGCGCCGAGAACAACTACCCAGGCCGCGGCCAACCTCACCCAGCTGGATTGAGCGCCCGCCGCTACGGGTTGCGCCAGCAGCCTGCTCGCGATCCCCCCTAGCAGCAGCCACAGCACCCAGCTGGTCAGGGGAGGGTCGAGCTGGCGAGCGCTGCGCAGCCGGGGCAGGAAGTAAAACCCTACACCCAGCACCATCAGCCCCACCCAGCCAAAGAGCTGTGTATGACCATGCGCCTGGGCGGTTGCCACCCACGCAGGCCCTGCTCCTTGGGAAGCCAGCAGGAAGATGAGTGCTCCTGGCAGGAAGCCTCCTAGGATCGCCAGCGTGCATGATGCTTGTGCGTAGTGCTTCCAGGTCTTTGAGGACATGTTCACCTTCAATTCAGTATAAGGTCAGTATAAGGCCTAGCGGCAAGGTGTGTTTTGGATTAATATGAGATCGTTCTTGAGGATCCTACACACGATATGAGGAGGTTGAGGGTGTCGTTCGAAGCCAGAATCAGGGAGCTGGGGATAGAGATCCCCGAGCCCGCTAAGCCGCTTGCGGCCTACGTGCCGACCGTGCGCACAGGTAACTTGGTGTTCGTGTCGGGGCAGCTGCCCACCCGCGACGGCGAGCTGGTTGCCAAGGGCAAATTGGGTGAGGGCGTGACGCTCGAGCAGGGACAGGAGGCGGCGCGGGTGGCTGCTATCAACGCGTTGGCTGCCCTGAGGGCTGAGCTGGGCTCGTTGGACCTCGTGCGGAGGATCGTCAAGCTCACCGGCTATGTGGCCTCGGCGCCAGGATTCGTCGATCAGCCCAAGGTGATCAACGGTGCCTCTGAACTCATGCAAGAGGTGTTCGGGGAGAGTGGCAGGCATGCACGTGCGGCCGTTGGGGTGTCTGAGCTGCCCAATGGCGCGCCTGTGGAGGTGGAACTCATAGTAGAGGTGGCGGTCTAGGAGTCACAAGTTGTCTCTGAAGGTGACGCTGCCCACAGCCTATGGGGTTGCCAGCTATCCTCCTGGAGCCACTTTTGGCCCCAGGAGGCTGATGGATTATGAGTTTGTGTGGATCATGAACGGTAGTGCCGAGTACGAGTGCTTGGACGTGGGTGTTGTGTACCTGGCTGAGGGCTCCGTGGTCCTATGCCGGCGGGGTGTGATGGATATGTTCCGGTTCGATCACAAAGTCAGGACTAGACATGCCTACTTCCATTTCGACATCAGACAGCTCCCACACTACTGGCCTCCGGTGGAGTTTTGGCCATGGGTGTACGATGCCCAATCAGCAGGAGTATTGGTGCCACTATTCGGGCATGTGTTGACGTGCATGGAGCAGGGCAACGAGCAGCAGGCCGAGCTGGCCATAAACTTGATGCTGGAGGCCTATGTGGGAGGGGAGACGGGCATCCTATGGTCCAGCAGCCCTAACCTCCCAGAGCCAGTAGATCTAGCTCGCAGATATATAGCCCGTAGGCTGGATGAAGACCCCTCGGCAGAGATCTCCCTTGAGGATATAGCGGCGAGTGCTGGCGTCTCCCCAGAGTACCTATGCAGGCTGTTTCGCTCCCACACGGGACTGTCTCCGCTAGGGACCGTGCGCATATGCCGACTGGATCGCGCGGCCATGCTGTTGTTGCGCTCCAACTACACCATTACCCAGATATCCAGGATCTACGGCTTCTCCAGCCCCTTCCACTTCTCGCAGCGGTTCAAGGAGCTGTATGGCAGATCCCCCTCCCAGCTGCGTAGAGAGGCCCAGTTAGGGCAGGTACAGTTCGCTCCCATCCTCCCTGAGATGCTCTGATCTGGTCAATCTCATGTATGTTTAGGTTATTGTGCGGTATGGCCTTCTCATGTCCTCGGGATCATAATCTGGTCAACAGATCTATCGCGAGGAGGAAGCAGATGGCTACAGTGTTAGAGATATCTAGCTACACCGAGAGGACCGACAAGTACAGAGTATCCGTTGAGGAGTACATAACCTTCAAGAGGCAGGGCTTCTTGGTGGTGCGTGGGCTCGTGCCTCAGGAGGACATAGAGCTGCTGAGGCAGCACACCGAGGACCTGATGCAGGGCAAGCTGCCCGAGCAGAGGGCGGCCAAGTTGGATGATAGATACCGTTCTGACTCTTCGGGCGTGAGCGTCCAGCCCCTGGCTGCGCCCCCCGAGCACCTGTCGCCCCAGGAGAAGGCCCAGTACTTCCTGCGCATCCACATGCTGCACCGCAAGCTGGAGCTGCACGAGCGCTTCTTGCTGCACCCCAGGGTGCTGGACGTGTTGGAGGTGCTCATTGGTCCAGACGTGCTGGCGCTGCAGACCATGCTGTTCCTCAAACCCCCAGGGAAGCCTGGCCAGGGGTGGCACCAGGACTCGTACTACATCCCCACGCATCCGGACAGCCTCTGCGGTGCGTGGATCGCCATAGATGAGTGTGACGAGCTCAACGGTGCCCTATGGTTTGCCATCGGCAGCCAGCACGAGCCGGTGTACCCTCCGAAGAAGGGCTACGGCTACGGAGACACCCAGATAGCTGACATCCAGAGGGTGGGAGGTGTGAGCAACCCCAACGACGAGGAGAACGATCTCACGCTCATAGCGGATAAGTACCCTCAGGTGCTCGTGGCCGCCAAGCCCGGGGACGTGGTGTTCTTTGGCGGGCACATCCTGCACCGCAGCAAGCGCAACTTCACGACCGACAGGTTCCGCCGAGCTTTCGTCGGTCACTACTGCAACGCGCGGTCCTTCACCCAGTGGGGCGCGGACACCGAGCCCGATAACCCCCACGCTGCCACCGCGGTTGACCCCGTCACCAAGATGACCAACGGCTCGCACATCCTGGCGCGGGGGGACACTCACTTGCCGTTCGCGAAGCCCCGCTTCGGCACTCCCTGTGCGGCGCTGCTCTCTCCCGAGGAGCGCAGGCAGCAGCGGGAGTACGCGCTTGCCGCCATGGGCGACATGGACAGCGGCATGATGGGCATGGAGATGACAGATCCCAACCAGCGCGACGATGATGATATGTAGGTGCTGTTGCTGAAGGGGGAGGCTTACTCCACCTCCCCCTTCTCGATCAGGCTCTGCAGCTTCTTGTACCAAGGTCTCTCCTGGTACCTCTTAGCTTCATCAGGACTCGGGAAGAGCTTCCTATAGAGCCTGTTCGCTAACTCCTTGCGAACGTTGGGATCGCTAGAGGCAGAGGCTATGTTGTCCACGATGTTCGGTCCTCTGCCCATATCTCTGGGCCTTAGACTATCGATCATCATCTGTAGGGTTTGCACTTTGGGGTCCACCGTGCTAGCTCGGGGTGTGCGCTCCTTGGTACCGGCTGTGTTGGTGTCCGTACCTGTACCCTGTGGGGAGGTTGTGGCGGAGATAGCTATGGCCTTGTCCCCCTGTGTGTTCCCCTGGCCAGAGGGCCTGAACCTGCCGTAGCCAATGGCGGTCTTGGAGCCCGCACCAAGGCTGTTCAACGCTTCTATCAGGATCTGCGCGCCCTTCTCAAGCAGCCTCTGCCCTTTGTCCTTATCTCTGCGCCCATCTCCATCGCGGGCGATGGGGACCAGTGCAAACTCGAACTCGGAGTCAGGAGCCACCGTGAGGAAGTAGACGGGATTGGGCGACTGCCAGTCTCCAGGAGCCTTGCCTTGCTGGTAGTAGTCTGGGTAGTGCACGTTGAGGATGTCCAGCTCGAGATTGGGCACTCTGGTGGGGATGGCATCAAACACTATGAGCGAGCCCTGCTTAGGTTTGCGCTCGTACTTCCGGCGCGTCTCAGTATCTAGCTTAGACAGCAGCTTGTTTTCGTTATTGATGCTCTCATAGCCGAACAGCTCATCTACCTCTAGGACCTGCTCAAAGTAGGCCTGGATCTCCGCGGGGTTAGAATCTTCTCCTAGGATTTGTGGCGTCTTATAGGCTCGGATCACCCCCTTGACGCCGGAGGCCGGCAGGTAGGGCACACCCAGCGTGTGGTGCCACACGAAGCCGCTCTCCAGCGGGTGGTGAGCGCCCGTGCCGGACATGAAGCGCCAGTCGGTCCGCAGACGGATGGTCCTGCCCCCTAGCTTCTGCACCAGCTCCCTGCGCCGCTGCAGGTAGTCTTCCAGCTCTGGCTGCAGATCCTTCCATTCGCTCAGGCTTATAAAGCCCTGTAGGAAGATCTTGATCACGGAATCTTTTTTGCTGTCTTTATTAACATCGACCTCTTTTTTGATCCCGTTCAGAGGATCGTCTTGCTGCCAGTTCCAGGCGTCAATGAACTTATCGTACAGGAGAGATGGATTGCCCTTGTGTTTCTTGATGGGATCGACTCTCTTGAACACTTCTTGGATCGATTTGTATAGGGGCAATTTATACCTATAGTTTTGCTCATTGTTAGACTCAGCTGAGGGTCGATGTTTTCTGGTGTCTTGCCGTTGTTCGTTGCCCCTACGTTGGTTGTGCTTTTTGTCTCTCCCCCTGCTCATGGTTGGCTCTCCGATCTACCTATGTAAGCATCAGAAAAGCGTCTCATCCATCCTAGCAACTCCAAAACCTCAGTTTGTGCGCGTATATAAGCGCCCCTATCTCCCTCCATGAGTGCCCTCATGAGTCCGTCTTTGCCGTAACTGTTCTGGTGGTATATCCCCCTATTGGTGATGACCCACTCCGACAGCTGCTCGTAGAGCTTGAAGCTGGCCCTATCTCTATCTCCTTGTGCATCGGCCAGTAGGAACGCCAGGGTCTGCCCAAGGCCGTTGTTCAGGATCATGCCTGGTAGCCGGAGGCAGAAGTTGGAGTAGTCTTCATTTAATTTAGGGTCTTTTTGGTCGTATATGGATTTCACCTTATCTAAGGCGAACTTAGCTCTCTGCTGAGACAGTGTCCTGTTCATATGTTACTTCCCCCTGTAGATCTTGGTGAAGCACCAGCCGTTGCCCACAGTCTCGTTGCCCCCGATCTGTATGGGCTCGCCGTTGCCCAGCACATCGCCTATAGCGTCCATTACATCTTTGGCTTCCTTGAGGGCGTTGCCTCTAGGTGTTCGCGCGATGAGCAGGCTCCACATGATCGTCTCTGAGGGTAGCGTCTCTTCCTGCCAGAGGTTATTGCTGGTCTTCGTCACGTCGTCGAGCACGATGCGTGAGGCTACCTGGGTGCCATTGAGCGAGAGGTAGGCCATGTTCTCGTCGCTCACCACCACAAGGTGTTTTTCGAGCTTGGACTTGAAGTGGCTGCCGACCTCATCGGATATCAATGGGACGATGTGCTTTTGGATGAAACTCTTGAGATCTCCTTTTACCTTGACCTCGAAGTCCAGCTCCTCTAGCACTATACGACTTTGTTCCGAATCAAGGGCTTCCGGCAGGAGTGCTGTGTTGCCGTCAACCTCAAGGGCGGGCATCTGCACGTTGTTATCTATCTGCTTGAGGTCGCGCACCAGGCGTTGGAGGATCATCGGGCAGGTCACCCAAAAGAAGACCGATTGGATGGACCTCACCGGCAGCGCCAATAGCTTGGCCTCGCCCACTAGGATCGAGCCGGCGTGATCTTGGGCGTTGCCAGTTTCGGGGCCGAACACAGTCATGAGCTTGCCGTTCTTGCCCCACTTATCCGTAGCGGCTTGTCTTAGAGCGCCTTTGAGGCTAGATCCTGGTACTACGGGGAAGTTGGTATGTACCTCCCGCTGGATGGGCAGGTCGATGGCACCTATGGTGGAGCCTGAGCCCGCGTGCATCGCGGTGACTGAATAGAATGTGACTATCGCCTTCTCCATCTGTTACCACCCTCCTATGATGCAGTGTCCGAATCCTAGTTTTGAGAAGCTGCCTATCTTCTGGTCGTGTAGTGCCCGCACAACGTCCTCCCCGCTGGCCTCAGTCTCGAAGAAGTAGACGCTGCCCGCGGGCACAGCCCGGTAGGTACCAGACGGCGCATTGCGGGCTATATCCCAGCCACCTATCTTGTGATATCCAGGCACACAGGCGCTGATGAGCCTGCATCTTAAGCCTCCTAGCTCGCCCTCCCAGCAGTCGTAGCCATCGTGGGTGCTCTTGGAGAACCCGTTTGGTAGCCAAGAGCTCTCCTTTTCTGAGTCGTCCTGGAGGAATATAGTGGGCTGCAGCAGCACGAGCTTGAACCTATGGGGAGTGCTGCTGTTGATCTTATCCACTACCTCGTTAGGGAAGGGAAGGTTGATGGGTGAGGTCTTTTCTACCACCACAAACCTGCCCTCGCCGCCTAGGTGCAGTATGTCCGGCAGCCGCAGGTTCTGTAGGTCGTTGCGGAGACCCACAACTAGGTGAACATCCTCACCGAAGCGTAGGGGGCTGATGTAGTAGAGCATGCCCTCTTGGGCGATCTTGGTCCTCTCCTGTAGGGCCAGGCCCACCTTGTGCTCGCTGTGCACCCTGCTGTTAATGGTGCTCGAGAAGCCGTTGCTGTGTTGCTCGGCGATCTCGCTCTCCAGGAGCTTGACTGTGGCTTCGGAGATGCTCAGAGGCTTGCCCGTGAGGTAGCTTCTTAGTATGTCATCTTTTGTCCGCAGCCAAGAGCCTTTTAATGTCTCGACCGCGGTGGCCTCCTTGGCGGAGGGTGTCCTCAGATTCCCGAGGTCGCACTTCAGCGGATTGTCCATGGGGGAGAGGTACAGCAAGTTATCCCCGTCTTGTACCTTCCTCTTGACCAGGTCGAAGGGTACCGGCAGCAACACCTCTCGGTCAAGCACGACGAACGGGCCCAAGAGGTCCAGCTGCATTGCGCCTGCGACTTCGAAGCCATGTTTCGGTGGCCCCACCAGCTCCATGAGCGCCGACTTGGAGGACAGTATGCCCGAGTAGTTACTAGTGTAATCCCTTAGGTCCACGCCGTTGGCCTCGAGCAGACCTGTGCGCACAGCCCCCTGGATCACGCTAGGTGATGGGGGGAACTGGCTGCGTATGTAGCCGGTCTCGCCGGCGTTGAAGGGTTCTGTGCCCCTGAAGAACAATATGTCATTGGGTGTTAGCTTGAGCCAGGTATCAGCCATTTACATTTACCCCCTCGCGTACAGGACTCCCTATGAGCTCTTCTTGGAAGAAGCGCAGCAGGCGAAACACGTTGGGATCCAGCTTACCGTTATGTACTGCTGCCTCCAGGAGAGGGGCAAGCTTATTTTCGGCATCCTGCACGCTGTCGATCTTGAATCGCTTCTCCCTGCTGCCCCACAGCTCTACGGCCAGCAGCTTCCTGATCACCTTCCGATCCAGCGACGAGTTCTCGGATTGCATCGTGTTGAGCAGTTCAAAGGCCTGATAGAGGAACCTGCTGGGGTAGTCGTCGATCATATCCATCAACCCAAGGAGCTTGTCCATTGTGGCGGAGCCTTTGTCATCCGACCACTTGCGCGCCAGCCTTAGGATCTCACCGCCTCCGCGCCAGACGCTGATGGCCAGGGCGTTCCTGCCGGCCTCATCCTTGGCCACGTCCTCCAGCATGTGGGCCGTGCGGATCATCGTGCGCAGTGGGAGGTTCATGGGAGCGAACAGCAGGCCACCGGAGATGGTGAACTCTGAATTGGTGAGCTCTGAGATCTCCTTGGTCTTGTCTTTGTAGGCTTTGCGTATCTCCTGCACGGTCTCCAGCGCCTTGTTGATGGGCAGCAGGACAAGCACATCCTCGCCACCGGCGTACACCAGGGCGGCACCCTCCACGCCGTTGATTATCTTACGCACTTCTTGACTGAATTCAAGGATAGCTCTTGAGAGTTGATCGAGGAGTGCTTTGTTGTCTCCGATCTTGCTCAGCCTCTCTCCAAGGCGATCGCCGTCCATCGCGAGCACCGCCATGGTGTTACCGGGCATGCCCACAGCCTCGTATAGGCTACGGAGCTTCTGACGAGCACTCTCCGGATCCTTGGCGGTGCGCGGGAGCTCTTCCAGATAGCTCTCGTAGAAGTAGTCGAAGTCGCTGCCGGGGCCGAGCTTGTCGAAGTTCTTGCCGATCACCTCACAGCTGTAATCATCAACCTTTTCCCTTGTGCCTTGGTCGGCTAGCACGCGCTGTCGCCAAGGTTCGGCAGCTACCCTGGGAGTCGATGGGAACTCCCTCTCGAGAGGCCAACCAATAGCATCTCTGGATATAGTTCTATCGGCAAGCAGGCGCTTTGTCATGCAGACCGCGCACAATCGCTCTTTCTCGTCGAGGAAGCCCCTGTTACCTAGAAGCCCATTTCTCAGTGTTTGCCAGAATTGGTTACGAGCTTTCCTATTCTGATTGCCGCTCATCTCGCCCCTGTGGCCGCAGACAGTGCAGTTGTCGCCGCTGTCTTGTGTGCCCATGAAGGCACGTAAGTGTTTGCGGCTGTTCATCTGGCCGGATATGCCCCCCTCGGATACCACCCAAAAGATGCTCCAGGTGCTCTCTACCTGCTGGTCCCACCGTGCCTTCACAGCGGCGTCCATTTCATGTTGGTACCAGGTCTCTAGCTGCTGCCAGACTCGGTCTGCGATGTTCCGCCACGCGTCTAGCAGGGCCGATTGGGCGGCCTCGGCCCACCTCAGGCTGATTGACTCGTCGGGTACGCTCAGCGAGAACTGGTTGGGGAAGGAACCTGTATCTGGGTTGGCCTGGCTTTGGCCGGTTAGCCGAAGATATATGGGGTCATGGGTTATATCGGGGAACAGGCGGCTTGCTGCGCCGGTGTCTCCGTATGCACGGGCCTGCTCGATCACCGCGTGGGCAGCGCAGACGGAGAGGTAGCTTATCAGGAAGGAGCCTGTGCGCAGGTCGACCGTCTTGCGAGCCTCCGCCACGAACTCCTGCACGGGCGAGAAAGAGAACTGCAGTGTGTAGGTCATGGCACCACCTCGGAGTTGGGTATGTTCCTCAAGAAGTCCAATACTGGACTATATCTTGGGGGTAGTGACACCTTGCACTCCCGGCCATCAGCCTTTAGAACCAGTTGACTTCCCTCGGGGAGGAACTTCGCAGGGATAAAAGATACAATCGGTACGTATTGATTGCCCTCCAGCTGGTGGATGTGGATAAACAGAGGGCTTGCCCTGCGGGTTATCGCCGTGCATTGCAGCTCGGCCTCAGTTGATACTTTTTGCCCTGTGTCTTTGAAAAAGTAGTTGTGTGGCAGACCGAACAGCGCTCTCGGCGGTGGTTTCTGCGGACACTTGCCGCTACCGGCAAAAGCCTTTACCTCTTGCGTCTCCGTAACGAAGGATTCTGGTCTCTGTATCTGTGCAGGTTTATCGCGTGTCCCTAGCCTGTACTGAGACAGGAGAACACCCACCTCGTTGAGCGCCTTTTCCCAGCTATCTTTAGGCGGGAGTATATATACCTTTGTGTGCTTGGTTATGGCCGTGTAATCCGGCAGCCCGTCCTGATCTTGGGCGCCTTGTCGGATGTCCTCCAGCTTCTTTTTTATGGCCTCTAAGAGCTCTTCCTTTGACCTGTAGATATATCTAGCATCTACTACCGATCCGAAACCACGGCGCGATCTGGAGCCCAACCCTCCGAGATGCAACATGCACCACAGTGCGTCTTC
>JBHORE010000095.1:0-11687 GCA_042408415.1 Thermobaculum sp. | reverse complement strand
ACAAATCGCTCTTGCAATCGTGGTAATCCATGATCTTTACAGCCCACCTCGGTTGATTATATCAAATCTCCTTATCACCAGGCGCATTACAGTCTCCGACCTATATACACATATATACAAACAAATTCTGTTAAGCTATTGATTTCACCCTATTAATTATTTTAAAAAATGTATGTACTTAAATACTTTCTATATGTATATTAGAGTATACACTCTCACATTTGTGTTATATATGGACCGTATATATAAATTTAATGCAAAAAGACTGCTGTTTGTGGTGGTGTTGTTGCTCATCAGCAGTGCTTCGGGAGTGCGCGCCCATGAGGGGGTAGTTGGCCCAGGGGATAGGTCCACAAGGTCGAGGGGAGACGTGCTTCGGGGCACGACAAGGCAGGATGAATTGTTTGGCTACGATGGTAATGATAGGTTATATGGAGGGGCTGGGAGAGACAAGATCTACGGTGGAATGGGCAACGACTACCTGGTGGGCGGTCCTGGGAATAACCTGCTCAACGGTGGATCGGGAAGAGATGTGCTGCAGGGTGGGGTCGGTGCCGACATCCTATATGGCAGCTATGGCAATGATCTAGCCTATGGTGATAGGGGCACCGACTACATTTACGGTGGCCCTGGTGCCGACGTCTTGGCGGGGGGCAGCGGTTATGATGTGCTCATAGGCGGTCCCGGTGGAGACATCATCACCGCTGGGGATGGACAAGATGTCGTGCTACCTGGTTCCGGAGCCGACAGGGTATACGGACAGGACAACAATGATCTCATTTTCCTCTACAGGGATGCCTCGAAGGACTACGTATATTGCGGCCCGGGCTATGACACCGTCTACATCTGGGACAGCAAAGACTACATCGCCGATGACTGCGAGGAGCTGCAGGTGCTATACATGGTTGACGGCGGCCGGCAGCCATAAGGCTGCAGCTTCTATCCTTCGAGACCCTCAGCCTATTGACTCTCTGGTATACTAGAATTATAATAGCTCCAGGTATGTGGTATGCCACATGCCTCTAGGGAGGTGAGAGATCATCATGAGTCAATCTGAGAGTAGTGTGAAGCCAGTCGATCTGTTTGAGGCGGTGGAGCGGGAATCGACCCTCGCGCAGAGGGTTGGTCAGCAGATCCAGCAGGTCATAGTCCAGAACCGCCTCAAGCCCGGCGATCGCCTGCCATCTGAGCGCGACCTGGCCGAGCGCTTCGGCGTGAGCCGCACCGTGATCAGGGAGGCCGTGCGCTCCCTCATGGCCAAGGGGATACTGGAGGTGCGCGCCGGCAGCGGCACGATAGTGCGTGCTCCCTCCACCAGCTTCCTGTCGGACTATCTCGAGCTGTACCTCTCGATGCGATCGGGCAAGTTCGATTACCGAAAGGTGGTGGAGGTGAGGAGGCTTCTGGAGGTCGAGATAGCGGGTCTCGCCGCCGAGCGCCGTACCGAAGAAGACCTGCATAATCTCGAGCAGATATTAGCGCAGGCCGAGGAGCATCTGGATGACCCAGATGCTTTCGTGGAGCTCGACGTGAGGTTCCACTCTGCCCTGGCGCAGGCCACGCACAACGAGCTCTTCCTTGTGCTGCTCGAGTCCATCGCCGGCGTGATGGTGCAGGTGAGGTTGTTGGGCCTGCGTGTGCCCGGCACGCCTGCGAGGGCGCTCTCTTACCACCGCGACATATACGAGAACGTCCTAAGGGGCGACCGTGAGGGTGCCAGAAGGGCCATGGACAGGCACATGGACGAGGCAGAAGCCACTATGCGGGAGGCCATGGCCGATGAGGCAGCGGAGTAACTCCGGCAACATCAGGATCGCGGTGGCCGGCGCCGGCTTCTGGGCGCCCTACCAGATATCTGGTTGGCTGGAGCTTGAGGGTGTGGAGATATGCGCCATATATAATCGCACCCGCGCGAAAGCTGAGTTGCTGGCCTCACGCTTCGGCATACCGGCGGTGTACGATGATCCCGAGAGGATGCTGCTGGAGGCCCGGCCGGATGCCCTCGACGTAATCACCAGCCCGGATACTCACGAGGAGCTGGTGGAGCTCGCCGTGGCCTGTGGCGTACCGGTGGTGTGCCAGAAGCCGATGTCGACGTCGCTGGAGTCCGCCGAGCGGATGGTGGAGAGAGCTAGGTCGGCTGGAGTGCCCTTCATGGTGCACGAGAACTGGCGTTGGCAGAGGCCTATCAGGGTGTTGAAGGAGCTGCTCTCCTCTGGGGTCGTGGGTGCCCCCTTCAGGGGCAGGTTGGAGTTCAACTGTTCCTTCCCGGTATTTGACAACCAACCGTTCCTTCGGGAGTTGGACAAGTTCATCATCACGGATGTTGGTAGTCACGTATTGGACGTGGCACGCTTTCTCTTCGGTGAGTTCGACTCCATCTACTGCAGGACCCAGCGCGTGCATGGGGACATCAAGGGGGAGGATGTCGCTACTATCTTCCTTGGGAGTGGGGACCTCACGTGCATCTGTGAGCTGAGCTATGCCAGCAGGCTTGAGCACGAGAGGTTCCCCGAGACCTACATCAGGGTGGAGGCTGAAGGAGGATCCTTGGAGCTGGGTCCTGATTACTGGGTGAGGGCCACGACCGAGGAGGGCACTCACTCTAGGAGGTGTCCACCCAGGGTGTATCCCTGGGTGGATCCTGCCTACGCGCTTGTTCACTCGAGCATCGTGGACTGTAACCGCGATATACTAGCCGCCCTGAGGGGTGAGCGCAGGGCGGAGACCGATGCCGAGGATAACATCAAGACGGTCAGGTTGGTGTTTACCGCTTACGAATCAGCAAGGAGGGAGGAGGTAATCAGGTGTGAGTATAGGTAGTTTGCCCCGCAGGACGGTGGGGGAATGGGAGGTCAAAAGCTCTCAAGAGTATGAGAACCCCTTTGTGGATGTTGAGGTCACCGGTGTCTTTATCTCCCCATCTGGGCGCGAGCTGCGGGTCCACGGCTTCTACGACGGTGATGGCACCTGGAGGGTGAGGTTCAATCCAGGCGAGGAAGGTAGATGGACCTACAGGATAGAGTCCTATCCTGAGGACCATGAGCTTAGAGCGGAAGGCGAGTTCGAGGTCCTGCCCAGCGATGCCCGAGGGTTCCTTAGGTCCGTTCCCGCAGAGGCTTGGGGCTTCGTGTACGAGTCGGGAGAGCCGGTGTTCATCCTGGGGGATACGGTCTACAACCTCTTCGGCATGGCGCATTGTGGAGCGGACGTGGATGCTTTCCTCGAGAGGAGGGCGTCACAGGGGTTCAACCTTCTACGGGTGCGCGTGCCCGTCAGCCCTTTTCATCCGCCAAAAGGGTACAGCGACTGGCAAACCCGGCGCACTTGGCCCTGGGGCGGCAGCGAGCAGGCGCCGGCCTTCGATCAGTTCAACCTTGAGTACTTCTCCACCGTCGATAGGGTAATTCGCAAGGTTGAGGAGCTGGGCTTGGGGCTCGAGGTCATAATGGAGGCTTGGGGATTTGAGTTCCCGTTCAACAGCCGGCACATCTTCGTGCCGGAGTGGGAGGAGCTGTGGATGAAGTACCTGGTGGCCAGGTACGATGCCTACAACTGCGTCTACTTCTGGACGCCCATGAACGAGTACGAATTTTACCCCAACGGTGACTGGCACTACAAGCCCACTGCAGACAGGTGGGCTATCAGGATAGCTAGGTGGCTACGTGCCAACGCCCCCCATGGGCACATCATAGCCTTGCACAACGGTCCATCTGATCCTCCGTTCGCGCGCAGGTTCAAGTCGGACCCTAAGGCAATAGATACCATCATGTTTCAGTTCTGGGGTACTACCGGTCGGGACGACTCCTGGCTGGCGGCCGGCATAGAAGATAGGATAGCTTACTCTTTCGACGGTTGGTACGGCACGGCGATCTTTGCTGAGTACGGCTATGAGCGCAACCCTGATCTTCCTTTAAATATACCCGGTCACGAGTTCTGTGATCCCGAGCACACCCGCCGGGGCGCCTGGAGGGGGGCGTTCTGTGGGCTTGGGGTTATACATGGGTTTGAGAACTCCTGGGGGCCCTTCATGGTGCTAGAGGAAGATCAGCCAGGGCTTGATTACCTGCTGCATTTGCGAAGGTTTTTCACGGAGTTGGTACCTTTCCACGCGCTTAGGCCGGCTGAGTATCTGGTCGTTGCGGGGGATTTGGGCTACGGGGGCAAGCCCCTGGCGTTAGCATCCCAGGACCACGGCACGATAGCTGTGTACCTTCCAAGGGGTGGGGAGTTCCGGCTTTGTGTGGAACCCAGGGGAAATCCCAAGTGGTTTGATCCTCGTACCGGCAAGACGGTGGAGGCGGAGATCTCCCCCGGCGGTGGGTGGCTGCCCCCTCAACCAGGGTCAGCAGACCGTCCGCACGACTGGGTGTGGTTTGCTAGAAGTGAAGGATAGGAGGTGATGCTATAGGGGTAGTGTGGCGATCTCTTTTGGGGTGGATCTAGGTGCAGGAGTTCTTCTAAAGGAGGAGAGATGCGATATGAAACTACTAAGGCACATAGTCATCCTTTTAATAATGCTGTTAGTCTCCGCTTGTGGGGCTCAGCAGACGCCCACCACTACTGGTGGCAGCTCGCCCTCACCATCGCCTTCTCAGGCTTCAACCTCTCCAAGCCCATCTCCAACCTCTGGGTCTACAAGTGGGGGGTCCAACACTGGCCAGGTAGTGCACCTGAGGCTCATGACTTGGCTGGATGCCTCGGGCAAGGCTCTGATGGATCAGGCGATCAAGGAGTTCGAACAACAGCATCCCAACATACAGATTACTCAAGAGACTGTGGCAGGTACTGGAGCAGCCACTTATCCGGACGTGCTCAAGACTGGCATGGCAGGTGGTAACCCTCCGGATCTGTTCTTCATGTGGGGAGGGTCGCTGGCGGCACCTTTCATAGATGCCGATCAAGTGATCAGGATGGAGCCTTACTACAAGAAATACAACTGGGACAAAATCTTGATATCTCATGCCGTGCAAGCGATAAAGAGGAAGGGCGCTCTGTACGGTGTACCAATCCACTACCAAGGCATGGGGTTTTGGTACCGCAAGGACATATTTCAGAAGTATGGCTTGAAGCCTCCAAAGACTTATCAAGAGCTGGAGCAGATCTGCGAAACCCTAAAGCAGCACAACATAGCTTGCCTGTCCATGGGAGGCAAGTATGGCTGGAACGTCATGAGATTGCTGGACTACTTCATCGAGATGGAGGCCGGTCCCGAGAAGCACGACCAGCTCGATAAGCTTGAGGCCAGCTGGGACGACCCGGCAGTGGTGAACGCCTATAAGCTACTCAACAAGTGGGCGAAGAACGGTTGGATACCTGAAGGTTTCATGGCTGTAACTCCCGACGATGCTCGCATCCCATGGTTCCAGGGCAAGGCTGCCATGGTGTTCGAGGGTGGGTGGATCATTCCTGTGATCAAGCAGCAGGGTCAAGATATAACCAAGTATGGGTTCATAGTGCCTCCTACCGGACATAATCCTGAGAGAATATCTGCCTTCCCCGAGCAGTTTATGATAGCCAAAGCCTCCAAGCATCCCGATGAGGCCGCCGAGTTCATCAACTGGTTCATCCAGCCGTCCGTACAAGAGAAGTACTACGATATATCAGGTTCAACCGCTACCGCAAACGTCAAGCTGGATCCTAAGAAGTATCCTCTGGTTAACGAGTGGAACAAGGTGGTAGCTACTCATGAAGCCTACCCACCAACAGATCAGGCGTTCTATAAAGAGCTAATGGATAGCTACTTCCGAGTACAGGACGCGATCATAGATGGCAGGATGACTCCTGAGCAGGGGGCCAAGGAGATGCAGAAGGCCGCAGAGGACTGGAAGAGGCGTAATCCTGGTAAATGCGGCATGTGCTAGCTCGCACTTGGGGGCAGCTAGGGCTGCCCCCGTACACCTGCCTTATTCTGGAGGAAGTCACATGAACTTGCTTGAAGCTTCCAAGGGGTTAGAGGAGAGGTTAGCGGAACGGGAGACAGCCAAGGCGGCGTACAGATCGCGTTTTCTAAGAAAGAAGGTAAGTTTGACGCCCTACCTTTTTCTGCTCCCAGCGCTGATCATATACATTACTTTCTTGGTATATCCCGCGATCTACTCCTTGTACCTCAGCACGACCGAGTGGGATGGGCTGTCACCACATAAGAAATTTATCGGCCTACAGAACTACATTAACCTTTGGAGCGACCCTGTCTTTAGGCTGGCCCTCAGGAACAACGTCGTATGGACCATAGTGACTTTACTTGTGCCTACCATCGGGGGGCTGGCCCTAGCGATAGCTCTCAACCAACCCATAAAGGGTCGCAACCTGTTCCGGGCGGTCTTCTACGCCCCTGGTGTTTTGCCCTTGGTGGCTGTTGGCTCTATCTGGGGGTGGATTTACAACCCTAACTTCGGGTTCATCAACGAGATGCTGAGGCACATAGGGCTTGGTAGCCTGGCTCATGGGTGGCTGGCAGATTACGATACAGCCCTCCCGGCCACGCTGGTTACTGCCATATGGCAAGGCATCGGGCTGCCGATGATATTCTACCTAGCTGGGCTGCAGGTGATTCCCCAGGAGCAATATGAGGCTGCTGCTATAGATGGCGCTAACGCCTGGCAAAGGTTCTGGCACATCACGCTGCCGTGGCTCAGGCAGACCCATGTGATCGTGATCACGCTAGCTGTGATCTCTTCTTTTAGGGTGTTCGACCTGATATACACCATGACCTATGGTGGGCCCGGGCAGACCACTCAGGTACTAGCTACTTGGATGTACTTCAACACCTTCCAGTACTATCATGCGGGATATGGGTCGGCCATAGCCTGGGTGATAGCGGCCATATCGCTGCTGGTGACCATACCCTATATACGCCTTATGGCTAGATCTCAGCAGGAGTAGTTCGATGGCAGTAGATACTTCCCTGTCGACAAGGCCTCTAAGGTTTGGTAATTGGTTATTGTACCTGGCTCTAGCTGCGCTGGGTATAGTGTGGCTGTCTCCGTTCCTCATAGTCTTGATAACTGCTTTCAGGTCGGAGGCCGACTTCTTCAACTATGGGGTGTTCTCGATCCCGCACTCTTTTGAGTGGCGAAACTTGATAGATGCCTGGAAGATAGGCAACTTTCAAGTGTATTACCGTAACAGCCTTATAGTGTCCTTTCTGAAGGTGCCTTTGGGGATACTCATAGCTTCCCTGGCAGCTTATCCATTAGCCAAGATGCGTTTTCCCTTCGACAACAGTATATTCCTGCTGTTTCTCGTGGGGTTAGCTGTGCCCATACACGTGACGTTGCTGCCGGTGTTCATTCTTATAAGGCATCTTGGTATTTCCAATACGCTGTGGTCGCTGTTCCCGCCCTACATAGCTTTTGGGTTGCCGCTGCAGATCTTCGTGATGCGGGGCTTCTTCAAGATGATCCCGAGCGAGTTGTTGGAGGCGTCGCGCCTGGATGGTGCTTCCGAGCTCAAGAATTTCTGGCTGATTATGATGCCACTAGCTAAGCCAGCGCTCGCTACGCTCTTTATTATAGATTTTGTGAGCACTTGGAACGAGCTGCTGATAGCCTTGGTCCTTCTCAATTCCGAGAGCGTGAGAACTGTACCCTTGGGGTTGCTCAACTTCCAAGGCCAGTATTCCTCACAGATCACGGACCTGAACGCGGGGATACTGCTGTCCATACTGCCGATAATCTTGGTCTTCCTGGCCTTTCAGAGGTACCTGGTAGCAGGTCTGACCGGTGGGGCCCTGAAGGAGTAGGCTGTTTACCATGAGGGCTTTGGCTTCCGCTCCGGGTAAGATAATCCTGTTTGGGGAGCACGCCGTGAACCGGCGGCAGCCGGCGGTGTCCGCTGCGGTCGATAGGCGGTCTTATGCCCTGGTTACCTTGGGAGGAAGATGCGTGGAGCTTGTGTCCTGTGGTCAAGTGGAACGCTTGTCCGCAGAGGAGCTCCGAGCTTTTCGCGTGCGAGTGGATGCCCTCAGGGGGAGCAACGACCTCTACAGCATAAGGGACTTGGTACGTGAAGACTTCTTTGCGCCTGCCAAGTACGTGCTCTCGATTCTTTTAGAGCGTTTGGGCCATGAATGCAGCTGTAGGGTGGAGTGGCGTTCGTTCATCCCTATGGGTTCGGGCTTGGGGTCAGGAGCGGCGGCCAACGCAGCCATGGTGGTGGCGCTTGCGACGGCTCTTGGGCAGGAGCTGCCCCCTGCGGAGGTGGCGACGCTTGCATGGCAGGGAGACGTGCTGGCGCACGGAGGCGTGGCCTCCGCGCTGGATAGCAGTGCCTGTGCTCTCGGTGGGTGCGTGTTGGTCTCCGAGTCGTCACCACCAAGGACGCTTGGGGGTGTGCTCGAGCTGCCTATCGTGGTTGGTGATACAGGGGTCCGGGCTAGCACGGGCGAGGTGAACACTAGGGTTAGGGAGATGCTAGCTGCCCGGCCCTATATGCGGATCCTGTTTGAGGAGATAGGCCTGCTCGTCGAGCGAGCAGTGCCCGCGCTGGAGAGGAGAGAGATAGATACTTTGGGACGCCTGATGCATATGAACCATCTTTTGCTAAGGGAGCTGGGGGTTTCTTGTCAGGAACTGGAGCGGTTGGTGGATGCCGCCATAGCTGCGGGGGCCTGGGGAGCCAAGCTCTCCGGCTCGGGAGGGGGTGGCATCATGATAGCTCTAGCTCCCAGGGAGCGCGTGGAAGCGGTGGTGCGGGGGCTGGAGCGGGCCGGTGGGCGCCCTATGGTACTCAGGGTAGGCGTGGAGGGGGCGCGACTGGAGCCTGCACATATTTGGGACGAATTGGAGAAGGAGACTTTGTAGCATGCTGATTCCTAGGGGTAGAGTAGTTGATCTTACGCACGTACTGCTGCCGGGCAAGGAGCAGTACACTCTGGAGGTGGCGCGCCGCGGCGAGCGTCATGGCAGGGAAGGCGACATAATGAGCGTGGTGTACATGTGGTCTCACGTGGGCACTCATGTGGAAGCCCCGCTGCACTTCCTGTCGGACGGTGGCGATACCGCCAGCATACCTATCGAGAGGCTGATGGGTCCTGCCATAGTGCTTGATTTCAGGCACAAACAGGTCAACGAGCCCATCACGCTGGAGGAGATCAAGGCAGCGGGAGAGGTGCGAAAGGGCGATAGGGTGCTCATCATGACCGGCAGGCATGGCCAGTACAGAACGCCCCAGTCGCACGACAGGCCTTACCTCTCGGAGGAGGCAGCTAGGTGGCTGGTCCAAGACCGACGGATCAACTGCCTGGGAACTGATAGCTCGGGCTACGAGGTGCGTGGCGTGGACCACTACCCAAACCACCGCTTGTTCAACGAGGCAGGGATACCGGTGATAGAGTGCCTGACTAACCTGGTGGAGCTGCGTAGGCAACGGGTGTTCCTGATAGCTCTACCCCTGCCGGTGGTGGGCCTGGATGCCTCGCCGGTGAGGGCTATAGCTATAGAGCCGGAGGTAGAGGATGACGTCTGGAGTTAGGCTGGGAGCTGCGTTGTTCAATGCTGATCACACGCGGCTGGGGGAGGAGCTCTCTAGGGTGGAGGCCGCTGGCCTGGATTTCGTGCACCTGGACGTGTTCGATGGGCACTTCGTGCCCGACCTGGGCTTCCCCCCGAGGACCATCGAGCACCTGAGGCCCCTTACGCACTTGCCCTTCGAGGTCCATCTGGCCGCTGAGGAGCCACTCCGGTTCGTGCCTGCGCTGGCGGAGGCGGGGGTGGACCTGCTGCTCGTGCACGTGGAGAGCGTTAGGCTCGTGTACGAGGCGGTGTTCGCGGTAAAGGAGGCTGGCATGCGTGTGGGCTTGGTGCTCGGCATGGGCACTCCCGTCGGCGCTCTAGAGCCTGTGCTGCCCATGCTGGATGCCGTGCTCCTGCTTGCCAGGGTGACTGGTGAGGGTGCCAGGGGGGCTAGCTTCAACCCGCTGGTGATCCCTAGGGTGAGGCGGGTGCGAGAGATGCTGGATCAGGCGGACGTGGACCTACAGGTTGCTGGTGGGGTGCGCAGGGAGCACGTGCGCGATCTGGTGGTGGCTGGGGCGTCGTCTCTGGCGTTAGGAGGGGGCATCTACAGGGTGCCCGACATGGGTGCCGAGGTACAAGCGATTCGCCGAATCTTGGCAGGGGAGGCAGGGTATGTCGGCTGAGCACAGGTGGAAGGTGCTGATAGGCTCTAGGTCCTTTGGCAAGGCCGATCCTTCGCACATCAAGCTACTAGAGGAGGCGGGCTGCGAGGTGGTGCCGAACTCCGTGGGACGAGCCTACAGGGAGGAGGAGCTGCTGGAGATCCTACCTGGGATGGACGCGATCATTACCGGTACGGATGAGCTCACCGCCCGGGTGATAGAGGCGGCGCAGAGCCTGAAGACGATCGCCAAGCACGGCGTGGGCCTGGATAACATAGACCTGGAAGCCGCCAGGCGGAGGGGGGTAGTGGTGACCGCCACACCTGGGGCCATCCACGACTCCGTGGCCGACCTAACAATGGGGCTCATCATCGCCGTGGCCAGGCAGATCGTGCCCGCCCACAACTCGACGGTGGCGGGGGAGTGGCGCAACTTCCTGGGCACGGAGCTGCGCGGGAAGACGCTGGGGATCATAGGCCTGGGGAGGATAGGCAAGGGGGTGTGCCTGCGCGCGCTGCCGTTCGGGATGAGGGTGGTGGCTTATGACCTCTATCCGGACGAGGAGTTCGCGCACGCTCATGGAGTTAGGTTCGTGGGGCTGGAGGAACTGCTGGCTACCTCGGACGTGGTCACCCTGCACGCTTCCGCCGATGCCGATGGCAGGCTGCTGGGCAGAAGGGAGATAGGGCTTATGAAGCCTGGGGCTATATTTATCAACACCTCTCGTGGTAAGTTAGTGGATGAGGGAGCGCTCTACGAGGCGCTGGCCGAGGGTCGACTGGCAGGTGCTGGGCTCGACGTGTTCGAGGATGAGCCTCCTCGAGGCCCAATACTGGGTTTGCCCAACGTCGTGCTGACGCCTCATATAGCTGGGCAGACCAAGGAAGGCATGCTTAGGATGGGGGAGATGACTGTCGAGAACTGTCTTCGAGCCCTGAGGGGCGAGGAGCCACTGTACAGAGTAGTTTGAGGGGGGGGAATATATGGTAACCGATAAGTTACAGCTGCATGGCAAGGTGGCGCTCGTAACTGGCGGCAGCCAGGGGCTGGGCAGGGCCATGGCGGTGGCGCTGGCGGAGGCCGGGGCGGACGTAGCGCTCTGTGCCCGCAGTCGAGAGAGGCTGTGCGCCGTGGCGGACGAGATCCAAGCTATGGGCAGAGAGGCCTTGGTGCTGCCGGCGGATCTGGTTGACGTCGACGCCGCTAGGCAGGTGGTGGACGAGGTGGTTGATCACTTCGGGCGGATCGATGTGCTGGTGACCTCGGCTGCCACCCAGCTCCGGAAGCCCGCGCTCGAGGTCACTCCCGAGGAGTGGGATAGTTTGGTGGCCGTCAACCTTCGCTCGGTGTACTTTACCTGCCAGTGGGCAGCCCAGCACATGATCGCGCGCGAGGATGTGCCCGCGGGTGCCTCCAGGGGCAAGATCATCAATATAGCTTCCCTGACCTCCGTGGGTGCCTGGCCTGATGTGAGTGTGTACGCAACCACCAAGGGGGGCATACTGCAGATGACCAAGGCTTTCGCTTTGGAGTGGGCTAAATACCGTATATGCGTGAACGCCATAGG
>JBHORE010000086.1:0-3528 GCA_042408415.1 Thermobaculum sp. | reverse complement strand
CCCTTCCCCGATAGTATGGCCCAGTTGGTCACGTAGATGGTGCCGTCCTTGGCGATGGCCAGCCCCCCTGGGGCATATAATCCATCGGATATCACCGTCGTTCTAGTGCCATCAGGCCGAATGCGTACTAACCGTCCCTGTAGGGTTGAAGGATCTTGAGGGTTGGCGTTGGCTAGGCTGTTCTTGAACATCTCGAGCACGTAGAGGCTACCGTCCGGCCCCCATGCCACATCTATGATGTTGGTGAAGCGGCGTGCGTAGATCCCGAGCTCGTGGCCGTATCTTACCTTGTACACCCTAGCACCATACTTGGGGAACGGGAACCCCGTAAGCTCGCCTACGTAATAAGCTCTGTCGGGGCCCTGGTCCACGGAGGTTGGTACCGGATCCATCCTCACCAGGCTGCCGTTTGGCCCCGGGACCATCCTCTTGGGGAAAGTTGCCAGGGTAGATATACGCCCATCTGAGCGCCTTATCTTCAACAAGGAGTTCCCGCCCGCGTCAACTACGATGTGTCTTCCCGGGAGCGTCAGCAATGCGTAGGGGTTGCTGTCGATGCCGTCGTGTGCGGGGTCATGCCGTTTCTCGTAGGCCCATAGGTCAGCCTTGCTTCGCATCACACCATCCGGCCTGATCTTGAGCAGCCTGCCGAAGTTGATGCCCTTGTTGCCCAGTGCTGGCCTGAGGTTGCTCCCACCAACGAGCACGAAGTAGTCGAGTGCGTGGTGGCCATCTACCCTAACAGCTGACCAGGTAGTGGATACATCGTGCGGACCGAGGGCAAACGAGCCATCGGGATTCGCAGCAGAGGGAAGCCCCTTGACGATCCTTACCTGGTGGCCGTTCCAAACCTTGGTGATCGCGCCCGTAGTACCGTAACAGAGTTTACCCTCTGGCCCGTTGACGCAAGGACCGGTGCCTCCTTTGCCAGCCTCAGCTACGTAGATTGCCCCATCTGCGCCGATCGTCAGGTGGCGGGGGTTGTTCAGCCCGCTGGCTATGACCGTCATAGTGGCAGCCTGGGCATGACCTATAGGTGACGCCAATACTATCAGAAGCAGGGTGATTATAAATAGCCTATGCAAAACATACTTACCTGGCATATTACGTACTCCTTATGGAATATTGACCTAAGGTCGGATGCTGAGTGCATATCACCTCCTTTATCACCCCTCGTGATCTGGGCGTTAGGCCTAGCGGAGAGATAGGACTTTGGGGGCAACGCTAACAGCGTCTACCCTGTGGGTCGAACACACGTTAGGCTACGACCTAGTGATGTTACGCCCGATATATGTGGAGGCCGCGTAGGTTAGGTTGAGTTACGGTATCGGAACGTCCTGGAAGTTGAGGGCGTTTTCCTGCTAGGGAAGATCATGCGTCCAGGTGATGGATACGTCCATTTCAGCTCTTGCCCATGGCTAGGGCAGGTGCTCGTGGGGGCAAGGGCCTGCTGGCGGCACGCTGCCGTAGACCTCTACCGTATGCCCGTGGCGCTCTCCGGCCCATATGAGCCGCGTATAGCTCGGGCGTATGAGCGCCTTCCACAGCAGCGATTGCTCGAACAGCTCCTCTTCGGGAGGTAGCAGATTGAACACCGAGCGGGATGCCAGCAGGATGAGCTTCTTGCGTGCACGGCTGAGGGCGACGTTGAGCCTGCGCGCGTCCAGGATGAAGTCGCTGCGCTGCAGCAGGTAGGCGGGATCGCTCTCGGTGGCACTGACGATGATGACGTCCCGCTCATCCCCTTGGAAGCGCTCGACGGTGTCGACCGCAGACCTAAGGATCTGCCCGGTCTCCGGATCCCGCCGTACCAAGTAGGGCAAGTGCTCTCTGAGGTCCATTCTCTGCATCCTGTGAGGCACGACTACGCCCAGACCAGTGTTCACATCAAGCTCCAGCGGTGGAGATGAGAGGATCTGTAGTACGGGTTCCAACAGCCTACACTCGAACTCGTTGCGCGTTTGGCTGCTGCTCTCGTCATGCATCACGACCGTCAACGGATGCTCGGGTGAGAGTACGGCCCGCACGAAGGGATCATCCACATCCAGTGGCGGGAGGACGTCCTGGCGCTGAGAGTAGAAGTTGAGGTCGTCGTACCGCCTGTAGATCTGGTCGGAGAGGAACCGTGCGATGTCCTTGTGCAGGCGATAGCTGCGTTCGAACTTGATCATCTTCGGCCTGGGCTGCATCTCTGCGAGCGTCTGGAACAGGGAGCGGTAGGTCTTGAACTGCTGGAACGTGCGGCGGAGCTCGCCCTCCCAGTCGTGCTGGACTATGGGGGGCATCTGGCGGTGATCGCCCACCACGATCAGCTGGCCATCTAGCCTCAGGGGCAGCGCGGCCATTATCGCCTCGGGGATGTTCATCTGCGATGCCTCATCCAGCACCAGGCACTCGAAGAGCTGATGGCCAAAGAGGCATCCGGGATTCCCCAGCTTGCATCCCCAGCGCTCAAATATCATGCGCCTGATGGACGCCGGCGTGGCCCCAACCACGGCCCACATGAGGGCTTCGAGCTCCCGAGCAGCGTTCCGGCAATCTTTTTTGCTCGTGTAGAGCTTGATGCGTGAGTGCTTGAGGGAGGAACTGTCTTCCTTGGTGGTCACCCGCATCATCGGCAGGTTCCACAGCCGCTCGTCAAAGTACTCGGAGAAGCGCTCCCGATCGGCGACTGACAGCTCTGACCTGATGCCCTCCAGTTGGTCGAGCACCTCCGCTACCTTGCCAAGGAGCACGTCGGTGGCGGCGTGCGTCTTGCAAGATAGGAGCACCCTGAGACGCATGCCCGCTGCCATAGCTCCTTGGATGCGTGCCAGCACGGCGTATGCGGTAGTGGTGCTCTTGCCGGTGCCAGGAGGTCCCTGTACGAGCAGCAGAGGGGCTTCCCCGAGCTGCCCTACGTACTCCCGCTTGGAGGGCTCCATCTCGTCCAGGTGTCCGATGCTCGCCAGCCACTCCAGTCCCTGCAGGAAACGCGCCTGCGCCTGAGCGGCCTCCTGTGGCCAGCACATCCTCTGCCTGCCCGGGGCCACCAGCCGCTCATACAGGGCGTTCCTGCCCTCGCGCAGCCCACGCACGACGAGCGCGCAGTACAGGCCGTACCAGTCCTTGGGATCATGAGCGACCACGTACTGCTGACCGTCCTGCAGGGGGGCAGCCATATCAGCCTGGCCGTTGGTAGCGAACACGTAGTGCTTGATCTCGCAATCCTTGGAGCTGCGCCTCTCGCTCACCGTCACGTCGATGTAAGCCTCGCGCACTTGCCCCTGCTCGTCACCCAACGTCTCGATGTGGTCGATCCTGGCTCCCAGACCGTACAGGATCTGCCGGAAGGTCGGGGCGAAGGGCTCTTTGTTAGGAGCATCGGGGCGCGTGTCGCGTGTCCATCGTGGGGAGATGATGACCTGGGAACCCTCCTCGATGTCGACCAGCGCCAGTATCTCGTCCACACTGAGGTCGAGGTCGGAGTTGTCGACCTTCAGCCTGTAGCGGGCTGGGCGCTTGCCCTCGGCCAGCATCTCCTGTTGC
>JBHORE010000084.1:0-3391 GCA_042408415.1 Thermobaculum sp. | reverse complement strand
GCTCCCACAAACACACCAAATTCCCTGTCCTCCACCAACACCTTAGGAGCTCTCCTCAGATACTCCAGGACGGATCTATGGCTGGTGAGCGTCTCCGAAGGCAGCTCCCTAGTAAACGGAAAGCCCAGGATGCCCACAAAGAGTATCACGAACGCTATGAAGAAGATCATAGCAAAAGCATCCGGAAAACCGTACCTCTCCAGGAGAACCCCCGACAGAGAGCTACCCAGTATCGCCAGCAGCCCACCTATGGTACCTCCAAGCCCCCAGGTAATGCCCCTCCTATTAGGTGGTATGACCTTCGAGAAGAGGTTGAAGTACGAGGGCATGTTCAAGCCCATTGCTAGGTTGTGCATGGTCCATGCCCCAAAGAACACCCACAGAAGAAGGTCAGGGTTGCTCCGGCCCAGCAGCGGAGTGAGTATGGACAGCACCAGTATGGGGAACCTCTCCACCAGGGCAACGATAAACAGGTACCACTTCTGAATCGCCTTCTGCTCGATGTAGCCAGCAACAAATATCGCGGGCAGCAGCGTGCCCAGGCTCGCTATAGCAGTTATCAGGCCCACTGCCAAGGTGGAATCAGTTATCTCCCGCACGAACAGAGGTAATATCGTGACCTGAGACATCAAGCTTGTAGCCAGCTGAAAGGATATGGAATCGGCGAGCATTATCAGGAAGTTGTGCTTGAAGTTAAGCTTCGTGAACCTCTCACGTTCCAGCTCGCCCGTCTTGTAAGTAGTACCAGCCACTACCCCCTCCGACACCCCATCCCCTCCGAAAGTGAGATTAAGAGAGCATATGGTCAGAGACCCTGACTCACAAGATGCAGCCGAGGGCCTTCTGAACCCTCGGCTGCGCTTATATCTATGATAAAGCCTGCAAGGCTTGTATGGCTAACTACTTGCCCATGTAGGGGTCAAGGGCATCCCTCAGACCATCACCCAAGAAGGTAAAGGCAAGCATTATGAGCGCTATCAGGATCGCTGGCATCAGCACGAACTCGGGAGCATAAGTCACCTGTGGGAAGCTATCGTACACCATGCTGCCCCAGGTAGGTGTTTGTGGCTTGACGCCCAATCCCAAGTAGCTAAGGGAAGACTCTGCAAGGATGTACGACGGCACTCCAAAGGCAATCGAAACAATGATCGGCGCCAAGCTATTGGGCAGTATATGTCTTATGAGTATCCTCCGCGTGGGTACCCCCAGCGCTTTGGCTGCCTCCACAAACTCCCTGTTCTTCAACCTCAGGACTTCTCCTCTGACCAGCCTTGCCATGCTCACCCAGTCCGTAATGGCAAAGGCTATGAACAGGAGCAGCAACCCACCAAATATATCTCCGATCTTGGAGTCCCTGAAGGCAGACTGCACTACTATGTAGAATAGGAGCGCAGGGAATGCGTACACAACGTCCACTATTCTCATGATAATGTTATCCGCGCGACCACCCAGCCACCCGGAGGTCATACCTACAGTGATCCCAATAGCTGCCACTATAAACACAGGCACGAACCCTACTATCAGGCTGACTCGAGCGCCGTAGATCAGCCTACTAAGCTCATCTCTGGCCAGAGAGTCAGTACCCAAAATATACTGAGGATTGTGCCCCGACACCCAAAACGGTGGGGTGTTAGGTACCGCATTAGGATCTATAGCATTAGGATTGTGAGGAGCTAATACATCAGCAAATATGGCTATCAGAGCCATGATAATTATATAGACAGCACCTGCTATTGCCATCTTGTTGCGCTAGAGCCTTCTCCAGGCATCCACCCAGAGACCTCTAGGGCGTACAGCGCTGGCCTCTCTCAGTGCTGTAAGTTGATCTGCTGCTTCTGCCATTGGATTACTCTTGCCTCCTTCTTAGCTAGTCTTGATGCGCGGATCCACTAGGCCATAGGTCAGGTCTACCAGCAGGTTGCCTATCACTATGAAGAAGGTGTAGAACAGCGTGGTGCCCATGATCACTGGATAATCCCGCGCAGAGATGCTTTGGATAAAGAGATATCCCATTCCAGGGACATTGAAGACATTTTCTATGATGATGGTGCCCGTTATAAGAGAAGCTAGAGCAGGACCAGAGATAGTAACTACTGGAATGAGGGCATTACGGACTATATGCCTGAGGTTGATTATACGTGGCGGCAGTCCTTTGGCTCTGGCTGTACGAATATAGTCCTGCCGAATTATCTCCAATACACTAGCACGTGTTAGTCTAGCTATAAAAGCTGCTGTACTTAGCCCCAAAGCTACACTTGGAAGTATATAGCTCTTCCAGCCTGCAAACAGTACTGGCACCCACCCCAGCTTCACAGCAAAGATAATTAGCAGAAATATACCTAATACAAAGCTGGGAATAGTGTAGCCCACCGTAGCGAAGAACAGGCTCACGTAATCGATCCAAGTGTTTTGTTTGAGGGCAGCTATGATGCCTAGTGATATCCCCAACACCAGCGCCATGGCCCATGCGTAGAGTCCTATCCTTGCGGAGTAGGGAAACCCGGCCATTATGCGCTGTACCACAGTCTGTGACTCGTTGGAATAAGACTGCCCAAAGTCGAGCTTGAGCACGTTGCGCCAATAGATCAGGTACTGTACTACTAAGGGCTTGTCAAGACCGTACTTCCTATTGAAGGACTTCTCGAGCTCGGGGCTGATGTTCTTTCCCCCAACCCTGGCATCCCAAGGACTACCAGGAGCAGCATGCATCAGGAAGAAGGTTACAGTCCCAACAAGCCACAGTACTGGAATCATCCACAAAAGTCTGTTGACTATGAACCTAAGCACCTTATCCCCTCTACTATAAGAACTTTATCTGCTTGAAGGTTTTACATCATTTTACCGCTTATGTCCAGGAGCAAAACAAATAAAATTGGGGTTACCACCAAAGTGGTAACCCCTTTATAGACCTCACAGCGATTACTTGGTCTTATATATCTTGTCAGACTCGTAGATCAGACCAAGCGGATCACTTATGTGGTGGGACACGCCCTTGACATTAGGCTTGATCAGTACCAGCGACTCAGAGTGGAACTGGAAGGCCACCGGAGCCTTCTCGACCAGGATCTTCTCCGCCTGCTGGTAAAGCGGCAAGGCCTGATCGATCGGTAGCTTGTCGGCCTTGTTCACCAGTGCGTTGAACTCCGGATCGTTCCAACCGTTAGGAGCCAACGGGCTGTTGTTGCCGAACACCAGGGAATCCCAGTCCTGCGGATGCGGATAGTCCTGAATCCATCCCAACCTGTAGATCGGTGGGTTCTTGGACCTATCGTTCAGCATGGACTGCAGGGTTGTGGACTCCAGCGGCGTAGCTACGATGTCTATGTTGAGAACCTGCTTCAGGTTCTGCTGGATGAAGATAGCCCTCTTCTTGGCAGCGCTATCCTCAGCA
>JBHORE010000081.1:0-4332 GCA_042408415.1 Thermobaculum sp. | reverse complement strand
GAGTTACTAGGGAGAGAATAAGACAGATAGAGAAAGAAGCTCTCTCTAAACTTAGACCCCATGCTGAATCTCTAAGATCTTTTATGGGATAATTCTCCAATAAATATAATAGCCAGTAGACTAGTAAACTGGTTAGGAACTTTTGTCTTCTAATACCAACTATAAGCTATAATAGATTTGTAGCCCGCAACATGATTGCGGGCAGAGTTGCTTATGGGACAGTATACAGATACACAATTACAAACCGAAGATCTATTCTTTGAAGAGGCCTTATCATATATAGATTCCCTGTACCGCACTGCCCTCAGATTAACTAATAATCCAGCGGACGCAGAGGATCTAGTACAAGAGACTTATCTTAAGGCTCATCGTTTCCGCGACAGTTTCAAGCCAGGAACAAACCTGCGTGCTTGGTTGTTCAGAATATTGACAAACACATTTATAAACGAGTACAGGAAGAAGTCTCGCCAGCCTCAAACCACCGAGATAGGTGAGCTAGGCGAGATGGAAGATTACTATCTGTTCAGAAGGGTCAAAGAGGCTGGTGAGTCTCTTGGAGAGGATCCAGAGCAGACTGTCTTAAATATGTTTGTTGATGAAGAGGTAAGAGAAGCTTTGGACTCTCTACCAGAACAGTACAGGCTACCTGTGCTTCTAGCAGATGTGGAGGGCTTCTCGTACAAAGAAATAGCAGACGTTCTAGGGATTCCAGTGGGTACAGTGATGTCCAGGTTACATAGGGGTAGAAAACAGCTACAGCAGAAGCTCTGGGAGTATGCTCGCCAAAGAGGATACAACGTAGAACCTCCGGAGGCACAAAATGAGTGATTGTCACGAGGTACATCAAAGGCTGTACCTTTACTTAGATAGGGAACTGCTTCCGGAGGAGGTTATAGAGATAAGGCAGCATATTATCAACTGCAGAGAATGCTTCGAGTTGGTGAGCTTCGAGTCCGGCGTGATCAAACTCATTAAAAGGGATTGTGGGTGTGATAAGGCCCCAGAACATCTAAAAGCGCGTATAAAATCGATTCTAAAGAAGAAAACATATTAGTAGAGGTCGAGCTAATACTATATGGCAAGTGAGACTTACGACTTCGGAGTTATTGATAGACTAGGCGCAGACGCTGTTGGTCTCCCTGGTCAGAGAACATTTCGCCTAAGATTTCTTAATGAACGTGGCGAGGGGGCTGATCTGTGGATAGAAAAAGAGCAGATGCAGGCACTAGGACAGGCTATAGAACAATTGCTTGCACAGCTTAGTGATGACCCTTTTATAGACCTAGTAAGCAATGAACCAGAAAAAGAAGAACCTAATATTCAGCTACCTTTCCCACAACCTCCAACCGTGGAATTCAAGGTAGGGAGACTAGCTCTTGGCTATGACGAAGGGAAAGGGCGCTTTGCGTTGCTAATACATGATATTGAGGAAGAACAAGAAGGCGCACCTGATTTCAGATGCTTAGTTACAAGGGAGCAGCTCAAAGAGCTGAGTAAGCAAATCGACGCCGTAGTAAAAGCAGGCAGGCCCCGTTGTCCTCTATGTGAAACCCCGCTTACACCTGGTGTAGCTCACTTCTGCCCACCTTCTAATGGGCATGCTCAGGTGCAACTGGAGGACGAATAATAGAGAAATTGAGCCTGGTAGCTAATTACAGCTACCAGGCTCGTACTTGGTCACTTGTGTACCATCCTCTGTGACTAAATAGATGCCACTATCCTCTCTAGATCTATACAGAAGCCATCTCCTAAACTTGTAACCCTGATATTGAGCATCTACAGGTAGCCTAGCCTCGGAATCTCTTAAGAGTAATTGATTTCCTATCTTTAGGACCTCAGGAGGATCGGGATTCATCCTAGGCAGAATGCCCTTCAATCTACTACAATAGCCGCTACTCACTTGATAATTACTAGGACCTTCCCATTTGTTCAACAGCGCTGCATGCGAAGGATAGTTGATCCATCCATAAATGCATGTAATAGCAGCTATGATCACAGAGACTAGCAACAGCATCTTAGCTCTAGAGTTATACCTCAATCTCATCTAATGCTAGCTGTATCTCCTCTCTTACATAACTATCTTCCTCTATTTGGAGACGGGATTCCAAGGCATATTTAGCCTCAGAGCCCCCAAGTCTACCTAGAGCCCAAGCAGCATGCCCTCTAACTAAGGGTTCGTGATCAGACAAAGCTTCCACCAGAACTGGCACAGCCCTTCTGTTGCCGGAGTTACCAAGAGCCACAGCCACATTTCTTAACAAGCCCCTACGCTTGGTCCTTTTCACAGGACTTCTCCTAAATTTGTTTCTGAATTCATCTTCAGTCATTCTCATTAGGCTTATAAGATCAGGGCGCTGTCCCCACCCAGGTAGATCCGAGAACTCAGGATGATTAGCCTTCTTGCCCTTTATATTCACAGGGCAAACTTCCTGGCATATATCACATCCAAATATCCAGTCTCCGATAAGGGGCCGTAAGTCCCTTGGTATAGGGCCCTTTAACTCTATCGTTAGATAAGAGATGCACTTTCTACTATCAAGAACACCAGGGGCTACCAGAGCACCTGTAGGACAAGCTGATATACATCTTGTACAACTACCACAAGACTTCCTTATATGTGGAGAAAGGGGAAGATCTATATCGACTAGGGCGGTACCTAGAAGTACCCAGGAACCATGACCTGGAATCAGAATATTGGTGTTCTTTCCATACCAACCTACTCCTGCTCTGGCTGCTACTGCTCTATCTATTACAGGACCACTATCTACACTTATTCTGGAGGCAAAATTCTTGCCAATTACAACCTTCAGCTTATCAAGAAAAAGCTCTATCTTCTCCTTCAGAAAATAGTGGTAGTCCTCTCCTAAAGCATATCTGGCAACTCTCCCTCTGATAACTCCATCATTTTCCTTTGGAGCGTTGGAATCTCTTAGGTACGAATACGCGAAGACTAGTATGCTCCTAGCTCCTGGTAGCATATCCTGAGGAGAGCACCCCAAATTTATGCGTTCTGGCGTTATCCACCTCATCTCACCAAAATAGCCTTTAACATATCTTTCCAGGTATATCTGCCTCACATCATCAAAGGAATCAGCAGAAGTCACACCCACCACGTCAATAGAACATTCCGCAGCCAGCTTCTTGATATCTTCTATGGTTAGAACAAGGGAAGTCTGCATAGCACTTTACTATAACAAAAATGCTCACTAATTCTTATCATTGATATCCCCAGGAGGCATAAAACATATGGCAATGAAGGTGATACAGGCAGTGGCTAACTGCCAAAAGAATACCGATTGGGAAGCATGGGAGATAGCTAAACTTACAGGCTCCATGCCTTGGGCTACAGCGCCTGACGAACCAGACTGTAACAACTGGTTTATCATCTGAGGGGCTCTTGGGCTGTTAAGGTCGGATATAAGTACGTTATTTGCTATTGCACCCAATAAAGCTACCCATATCGACGCACCCATGCTCCTAAGAAACAAGTTAGAGGATGTAGCAACTCCCCTACGACTCCAGCCTACCGCGTTTTGAATACCTACTATAAAAGCCGTAGTAGAGAAGCCCATACCCGCCCCTATAACAAACGAAGCAAGGGCAATCAGCAAGGGGCTACTCAGATGGGAAAAATAGAATAACAGCCCAGAACCTAAGACTAGGAAAACTCCTCCAACGACGGCTGTTATCCGGTATCCTACCCTCAAGATTAACCTTCCAGAAAGCGATGAGGCTATAGGCCATCCTATAGACATAGTGGCCAGCACAGCTCCGGCCACTGTAGCGGATGTCCCCAGTGATCCCTGAGCAAACAACGGAACGTAAGTTGTAGCACCTATCATAACCCCGCCTGCTAGCAAACTAGCTATACCGGATACAGCTATCATCCTATCGGCAAATATTGATAGTGGCAGTATAGGTTCTGGAACCCTGACCTCAAACAATAGAAAAGCAATAATAGATATTACTGCAAACAAGAACACTGATATACTTTGTGCGCTGACCCACTCCCAGTCCCTGCCTCCTGACGTGAGCGCCAGCAACAATGCTGCTGACCCTGCCATCAAAGCAATTGCGCCTAAGTAGTCCACAGAATGTTGGTGTACTTGAGTCTTCTCATGAAAGAAAAATATGAGAACTAGGAGAGATAACAAACCTGCCGGTAGGTTTATTAGAAATACCCAGCGCCAGCTAGTGTTGTCAACTATTAACCCACCTAAAGCAGGACCAACGATGGCAGATATTCCCCAAACACTACCCGTCAAACCTTGTACACGGGCTCTCTCTTCAATACCAAATATATCTCCGAAGATAGTCATAGTAATGGGGAGT
>JBHORE010000080.1:0-8824 GCA_042408415.1 Thermobaculum sp. | reverse complement strand
ATCTGGGGTTTCCGTGGCGTGCCCGGAGGGACTCGAACCCCCGACCACTTGGTCCGCAACCAAGCGTTCTATCCAACTGAACTACGGGCACAAATTCCCTCACACAAAGTGTAGCAAAGAGATGAAGGGGTGGCAAGATATGGGGGAGCTCCGTCCCACTTCCCTTAAAATGGTTCATCCTTCTCTACGAAGAACTCCTCACTACCAAGTATTGCGCCGAGTAAAAGGAAAGGGTATACAGTAGAGGGGGTCCCGCTTCTCCGGGCTCCTCCTCTACTTCCCAACATACTGCCTCCATGAGTACTGAGGATCATAGCCCAGCATCCTACGTGCCTTGTCGATCGACAGAAGCGTCTCATACTCCCAGACCTCCTTACGGAGCTCAACGTTGGGGAACACCTCCGCCAACAGTTCTCTACTCGGACGGTTCATGACGGTGTCGGCCGCGGCTATGATGAACACCTCAGCACTATTGATATCTGCCTGCAATCCAAGCCTGCACGCCTGGGCAACGTCCCGCGCGTCCACGTAGCCCCAGAGATTCCACTTGCGCTTCATTGGGTCATCCCAGAACGTAGGAAACTGCTCGTAGTCCTGAGGTTCCATGATGTTGGAGAAACGCAGCCCCACGAAGGGAATGCCTGTCCAGCGGTTGAACTGTCGGGCCATTTCCTCGCCAATCACCTTCGAGAGCGCATAGCTGGACTCCGGATAGAGGGGATGATCCTCATCTATAGGTGCATAGGCCGGCTGCTCACGATCGAAGGGTAACCCCAAAGTGGTCTCGCTGGACGCCCACACTACGCGGGACATACCCAGATCCTTTGCTGCAGAGAAGACATTATAGGTGCTCAGCGTATTCGTACGGAAGGTCACCTCGTCAGTGCGAATACCAGGGGCTGGGATGGCCGCAAGATGCACGATCATCTCGTAGCCCCTGAGTGCCTCGTAGGTCTCACCTAGGTCCGTCAGATCGACCACCAGCGAGGGACAAAGCCTATCAGCTGGCGGCACCAGATCTACACTAAGCACCTCGTAGCCATGCTCCAGGAGGTCTCTAACGACCGCTCTGCCGGCCTTACCACTACCGCCTGTTACGACTACCTTGGACATGATCCGTTCCTCCGATGATCTATTAGATCTGAGCTACAGAATCAAGCTCGGACAAGAACTGCTCGATCTCATCCAGTTCCTCCTGCGAGAGCCTGAATTCCGCAGCGCCTATTATGCCCTCCACCTGGTCAGGCCTACGTGCTCCCACTATCGCGCCCGTTACAGCCGGATGTCTTAGCACCCAGGCGATAGCCACCTCGGCAGGGGATCTTCCATGGCGACTGCCGATCTCGCGCAGCTTCTCCACTAACTTGAGATTACGTGAGAGCCTCGGTTCGTTGAACTCAGGGCTACGCTTACGCCAGTCATCTTCTGGCAGGTTACGCACCCACTCAGAGGTCACCTTGCCAGTGAGCAGACCAGAGGCCATCGGAGAGTAGGCGATCACTCCTATGTTGTGCTTCTGACAGAAAGGCAGTATCTCCTCTTCGATACTCCTGTTTAGGAGATTATATGGCGGCTGCAGGGAAGATATCGGGGCGATGCGCATGGCCCGCTGCATCTGGTCTATGCTGAAGTTGGACACGCCGATATAGCGCACCTTGCCCTCCCTCTGCAGCTCGGCCAGCGTGCTCCAGCCCTCCTCGATGTCCTCATCAGGGTTCGGCCAGTGTATCTGGTAGAGGTCGATAACGTCCACACGCAGGCGCCGCAGGCTGGCCTCCACCTCGCGGCGGATAGATTCCCTCTTCAGGTTGTTCGAGATGTTCCCCTGCTCATCCCACACAAGGCCGCACTTAGTGAAGATATAAGGCCTGTCGGAGATGCCCTCCAGCGCCCTAGCAACCACCTCCTCGGAGTGGCCTAGACCGTAGACCGCGGCGGTATCGATCCAGTTGATGCCTAGCTCCAGTGCCTTGTGGATCGCAGCTATAGATTCATTGTCGTCCTGAGGTCCCCAACCGGAAGCCCAACCACCACCCCCGATAGCCCAGGCACCGAATCCTATAGGGGTGATCATCATGTCAGTGTTGCCTAAACGTCTAGTATCCAACTTTACAACCTCCTGGAAAACAAGATTTGACGCGGGGAACCAGCACGTCCATATGCATTATACTTGCCACCATACCTGGCCGTTAGGGTGTATATAAGGTATCCTATGAGAGCACTAGCTTGACGGTGCGACTGGTTTATAATGGACAGAGCTCAAGCTGACTACGCTTGGTAACAGCGCTGGGAGGGGACATGAATCAGCAGGAGATACAGAAGATCGTCCAGAGGATAGACGTGCTCTCAAGAAGCGTCGCCGACAACCTCGACAGGCTTCAGGCGGCCACAGACCCTGACTGGATAGACGAGCTCAACGCCGAGATCTCAGCAGCCCGCCGTGAGATAGCACAGCTCAAGAAGAAACTGGCAGAAGCTACTCGCCAGGAGGCCCAGGAGCATGGGTCGGCTCAGTAGCAATGTGGTCATTCTGGGTGCCGGCATAGTAGGAGCTGCCTGCGCTTACGTCCTTGCGGGCATGGGACACCCTCCCATAATCGTAGATGCTGCAACACAAGGGGCAGCTACCCCCGCTGGCGCAGGTATAGTCGCTCCAGGAGTCACGTTCCATCCATCGCCCAATTATTATCCTTTAGCTTATAGGGCAGTCGAATACCTCGAAGGATTGGTAGAAGAGATAGGCAATGAACAGCTGCTAGACAGGTGTGGCTTGCTGTATCTCATTACCGACCCACACTCCCCGATCGATGCAGAGAGCCTCGCCAATGAGCTGAGGCTTCGCGGCAAGGAAGCTCCCATGCATGGTGAGGTGCGCTTGGTCGATCCGGAACAAGTCCATAAATACTTTCCACTGCTTACCCCTTGTCAAGGTGCGTTGTACGTAGAAGGCCCGGGTAGACTGATCGGTGATACCCTACGCGACCAGCTGCTGCTAGAGGCTGTCCACAGGGGTGCTCGGTACGTGCGTTCACAAGCGACGATCACCAAAGTGTCCCAGCAGGAGGTCACCCTACAAGCCGACAATGTTACCATATCTGCCGAAAGGCTTGTACTAGCCGCCGGCGCCTGGAGCAAGCAGCTGGTAGAGAAGTTTACTGTCGTACCACCGCCTATTAGCCCCCAGCGAGGACAGATCCTCCACCTAGATGTGCCCGACACCCGCACTGACCAATGGCCAATCGTGATGGGCGACTTCCCACATTACATGCTCACGTTTCCAGTAAGCAAAGTAGTAGCTGGAGCTACTCATGAAGAGGCAGGTTTTCATCCCAAGCCTACACTCGGCGGCATACGAGAGATAATCGACACGATCTACAAGGTGGCCCCCTCACTTGCCTCTTCCCGGCTACTGGAGGTGAAGGTGGGGCTACGTCCTATCACCCCCGATGGCTTGCCGATCATAGGCAGGATACCAGATATACCCTCCATAATCGTTGCTAGTGGGCATGGAGCCTACGGCCTGCAGCTGGGCCCTTATACCGGCATGCTGGCAGCACAACTGGCCACTGGCCAAGAGCCAGAGATGGACCTCGCGCCATACTCACCCCTGAGGTTTCGCGGCTAGACCTTCCTCCCGTGCTATCATCTCCACAGCCCACTGCTGCCTCTCCTGCAGCCTTGGGCTGAGAGTCACCCTGTACTCACCCACACCGCGGATCTCCTTCAGGTGCTCCGGCAATCGCTCTATCTCGCGCGCATGCTCCCGACGAGCCCTTTCAAGGTCGAAGGACTCAATGATCTTGCCAGCCCTCATCACTGGCCTCAATAGCGGCAGCCAGTCACCATCAGGCGGAGGCTCGTCCCTTCCGGCTATCATATCTTCTACATATCGTCCTGAGGGATCTAACCTGCGCCAAAGCTGCTTGGCCCCCACAATCGTCCTCTTACCTTCGCTCAGCTTCAGCTTCGGGCTCCCGTCGAACTGCACCAACTTGTAGCTCATGTCCAGGACTGGAGCATCCTCAGCAGTAACCACCCTGGTGCCAACTCCAAACGAGTCTATTGGCGCATCGCTTCGAAGTAGCCTGTCGATCTCGTACTCGTCTAACCCCCCGCTGGCCATTATCCTAATATCTCGAAGACCCGCTGAGTCGAGGATCTCTCTCACCTTTCTGCTCAGTGCTTCCAGGTCGCCGCTGTCGATGCGCACCGCTGAGATATGCTTGCCCAGAGCAGCATACTTCCTGCCGACTTCCACCGCGTGCTGTGCGCCCGTCGTCACGTCGTAGGTATCAATCAACAGAGTTACCCGATGAGGAAATGTACTCATAAACCCCTCAAATGCTTGCCTCTCATTAGGGAAGGACTCCACAAAGGAGTGGGCCATCGTCCCCACCACAGGGATACCATACACCTTGCCAGCCAGCACGTTGCTCGTACCACTGAAGCCCGCCAGGTAGCATGCCCTAGCAGCCGCCAGGGCACCATCAATTTCTGGGGCGCGGCGCAGCCCGAAATCAAACAAAGGCTTTCCTCTAGCAGCCAGAACGCACCTTGCAGCTTTGCTCGCCACTAGCGTGGGATAGTGCAAAGCGTTCATCACCACTGGCTCGGCTATCTGACCATGGATGATAGGGGCAGTTATCTCCAGCACCGGCTCATTGGGGAACACTATGGAGCCCTCAGGCACCGCCCACACATCTCCCTCGAACCTAAAGGTTCTCAGGTACTCAATGAAGTCCGGCCTTACCTGAGGCAGTGTAGAGATGTACTCTAGCGCCTCATCATCGAAGCTTAGATCCTCAAGGCGCCTCAGCGCATCCTCCACCCCTGCCACAACCAGGAAAGACCTGTTTGGCGGTAGGCTACGCACGAACAAACTGAAGGTAGCTTTGCCATTCATACCGAGCGCATAGTAACTTGCGCCCATCGTGAGCTCATACAGGTCTATCGACAGAGGTATAGCGCTCTCATCCAGACGGCTCATTACAATCACCCCTCGGGCAGAAATCTGTGCTGGTCTGTCACATACAGGCCCTTTTATATTATTATTCACATTGCACTGGGGTCTAAAATTCGAGCTTCAAGGAGGAACACTTCATGAAGATCCGACTACAACTTAGGAAGCCATGGGTGTGGCTGTCGGCTGCAGGAGTAGCTGCTGCAGCCGGTGGCCTGTGGCAATGGCGCTCTCGCAAGCGCAGAGCAGAGTTCTCTACAGGACCAGCTATTCACAACAGAGAGAAGCACCCCCTGGAGACTCCACCAGAGGCCGCAGGCTGGTGGGCAGACCTGCGCAGAAGGGCTGGCTGGCTGTAGCGCCTACACCCTTGCAGGTTGAGGCGTAAGGGAGAAGTTACTCCGGAAAAGCTCTCTCTCCTTGGCGATGATGCCCCCAGCACATACCAGCGCAACCAACGCACAGATCACCAGTGAGGCCACAGGTCCCACTGCAGATGCCAAGCTGCCTATGTATAGACTTCCAAAGGGAGTCAGCCCCAGCACAACCAACATCCAGCAGCTCATGACCCTGCCCCTCAGCTCGTCTGGCACCACCGTCTGCAGAAGCGAGTTCCCCATCGCCAGGAAAGTCACGATCCCCCATCCAGCCACAAATAACGCCACTAGCGCCAGTGGTAGGTGACGCATCACAGCGAAGGACATTATCCCCAACGCCGATGCAACCTGGGCAACTATCAACCACTTGCCCTTGCTCGTGATCTCCCCTTTGAAGGCCAGCATCATTGCCCCTACGAAGGCTCCGAGTCCCACCGCACCCAGCAAGAGGCCATAACCACTAGCTCCCATATGCAGCACATCCTTGGCAAACACTGGCAGCAGTGTATTGTAGGGCTGCAGGAAGAGCGTCTGTACAGCTGCCAACACTACGATCGTTCTAATCCTGCCATCAGCCCACACATAACGGGCTGCATACACCAAGCTTGCGCTTGCGGTATCTCGGCTTCTAATAGAGGACATATTCCTACTGGCAAATCGGGGTCGTATAGCCCACAGCGTGGCCATCGCAACCACCAGCGTCAGGCCGTTGAAGAAATAAGCTCCGGCAATACCTATGTACTTTACCGCAAAGCCACCTAGAGTTGGCCCTATGACACCTGTCAGGTTGAACTGAGCCGAGTTAAGCGCAATCGCGTTCATCAGGTTCTTGCGGCCCACTATCTCTGGCAGCATCGATTGCTGCGACGGCATGCTTATGGCACCCACGGACCCAACAACCAGCAACCAAACCATCAGCAGCCATATATTAGCCTTTCCTGTAGCTACCAGTAGGCCCATGAGCGCCATGAAGATAGCATTGATACACTGGGAAGTCATCACAACTTTGCGCTTCTCGAACCTATCAGCCAGCATCCCCCCAGGCAGGGACAGCAGCAGAAAAGGTAGGTTGGCGCAGAACGCTATCAGACCAATCAGGAATTCCGAGCTGGTAAGGTTCACTATCAACCAGCCCTGGGCAACTATCTGTACCCACATGCCCAGCGCCGCAACCATAGCCCCTGGAAAGTATATACGGTACTCCTTAATACGGAATGAACCAAATGCATCCGGGTAGAAGACATCTGCTGTCTTCTTTGCATCAGCGCTAGAATAGTTATTTTCTGTTTGCAAAATCCCGCCCCTGTGTCAAAATAAAAACATAAAAAGTCACGGATTCTCCTCTATGACTCGGACCAGAATCAATTATGCCATCAATTTCGTGAGGACACACTAGTAGATTTCTATTAAGATTAGGTATCCTCGTGATTTTGGGATTTGTTAGGAGGCTGGAATGCACGCTCTACTCGAGGGTGCTAGACCTTTGTTTGTCTTCATGCCACCACAGTATGATCACAGTCGGGAATGGGCGAGGCGCCTTTCTGAGGACGTGCCCGAACTGGAAGTAGCAGTACCAGAATCGTTCAAGGAAGCAGCAAGGCTCCTTCCACAGGCAGTAGCAGCCTTTGGAACAATCCCTAGAGAGATGCTAGCCCTGGCATCCAACCTCAAGTGGCTGCAGGCGCCAGCAGCAGCACCTCCCGCTGGTTACTACTACCCTGAGCTGGTAGCACACCCCGTAGTCGTCACGAACTTCAGAGGTATCTACAACGATCACGTAGCCACTCACGCCATGGCATTTGTACTGGCCTTCGCAAGAGGCTTCCAAAGATACCTGCCCCTGCAGCTACAGCAACAATGGCAGCCAGCACCCGAGAACTCTGGAGTGGTGCATCTGCCGGAGGCTACGGCACTGATAATAGGCGTGGGAGGTATCGGTGCCGAGATAGCCCGCCTCTGTGCGGCGTTCGGCATGCGCGTGGCGGGCGTAGATGCAAGAAGGCATGACGCGCCGCCAGGAGTTACCCAGCTACACCCACCAGAAGTCCTGGACTCTCTGCTGCCGACCGCAGACTTCGTTATCATGACAGTACCTCATACCCCCGAAACAGAAGGCTTGATGCACATCAAGCGCCTTCGACTCATGAAGCCATCTGCATTCCTCATCAACGTCGGTCGCGGCAAGACAGTGGTCCTAAAAGACCTGGTCAAGGCGCTGCACGAGGGCATCATCGCAGGCGCAGGACTGGACGTGTTCGAGGAGGAGCCACTTCCCCCAGATCATCCCTTGTGGAACACGCCAAACTTGCTCCTCACTCCACACGTGGCTGCTAATGGCCCTTACCTCAATGAGCGCAGGTATAGCATCATACTGGAGAACGCAAGGAGGTTTATATCAGGTAGAGAGCTCATCAATGTAGTTGATAAACCCAAGTGGTACTAAGAACAACACACGGAGGCAGGAATGCACCTAAGTTCTGAATCTAGCCGAAGGTTTCTCCATATCAATGTCCTGGACTTCCTACAACAAAGCACGGCGGGTAAGGTCCTATGGGCCCATCAAACAGAGGATCTTAACATCAACTTAGTACATCTGGACGCGGGCGCGTCAATCGACAGGCACTATAACAACGAGGTCGATGTACTGATACTAGTCATTCAGGGGGAAGGAAAGGTAGGTATAGATGACGCAGAACTAAGCATTAGAAGTGGTGACCTGCTGGTCATCCCCAAAGCTGCCCAAAGGAGCATCACAGCTACAAAAACGAACTTACTCTATGTCACCTGCCACAGGCGCAGACATGGCCTGATGCCCACGATAAGGGATAAACACTAGATATCTTCAGTTATAACTGGGAATTTCTGTATCATTACCAATGGCTGAACTCCAAATCTGTTGGGAGGAGAATGTTATGTCTGAGGTTAAGTTTGGGGTATTCGTACCACAGGGGTGGACCCTCGACTTGGTGGAGATAAGAGACCCCATAGAGCAGTATGAGGCCATGACCAACGTCGCCAAGACCGCCGACTCCATCCCGGGCTGGGACTCCATCTGGGTCTACGACCACTTCCACACAGTGCCCTCCCCAACCCTCAACACCACCTTCGAGTGCTGGACCATCACCGCTGCCCTTGCCAGGGACACCCACAGAGTCAACATAGGCCAGATGGTCACCTGCAACGGCTACCGCAACCCAGCCCTCCTGGCCAAGATGGCCTCCACCGTCGATGTCGCCTCCCATGGCAGACTCTACTTCGGCCTGGGAGCAGGCTGGTACGAGCATGAGTGGCGTGCCTATGGCTATGGCTTCCCAGAAACCAGGGTCAGAATGGGCATGTTCAGAGAGGCCTGTGCCATCATCCATGCCATGTGGACCCAGGACTATCCACAGTTTGAGGGCAAGTACTACCAGATAGATCGTCCCATCAACGAGCCCAAGGGAGTGCGCAAGCCCCATCCCTCCTTCTGGATAGGAGGTGGGGGAGA
>JBHORE010000079.1:0-40850 GCA_042408415.1 Thermobaculum sp. | reverse complement strand
CTTCACGCTCGATGTCCTCCCTTGCCTTGTTGATCTTCTGCCACAGGCTGCTGCCGGCCAGGTAGCGGACTATCAGGATGATCGCCACAGAGAGCACCATGCCGTAGTCGTCGCATCCCAGGTGAACGTCCAGCAGGCCATGCAGCATGGAGGCCATCCCGAAGGTGGCCGCCACGTCCATCAGTTTGTCTCCCATTGCCTTGACTCCTTTCGGCTATGGGAAGGGGCGTCTAGGCGCAATAATAACAGAACATAGAATCTTAATCAAGTATATACTGTAGATTTAGAAAACCTATGTGCGATACAATATCTTCGGGGGAACTCCCAAATGACTCACAAGGAGGGTACACTTTGGCCGAGATATCTCTTGATCCTTCGATCATCCCCCACATCATGGAGGGGGGACTTTCCATCGCGCGCACCCGCACAGTTGATCAACTCGATCGCAGCGCCCCGTACGATGGCGCCTGGAACGGGCTAAACAACTGTGGTCCGGCCTGCGTGGCGATGGTGCTCTATTATACACACGGACGCATGTTCTATCCAGATGCGATCGTCGACGAGATGCGCGGCGAGGACCACCTGGGCTACACCTCCGTGGCCGACATCGTCCGCTACCTCGATGACCACGGTGTACCGGCCTCCGCAGCCTGGGTCGACACCTTCGACCGCTTCCGCCAGGTCCTCAGGCAGCAGGTCGCTCTGGGCCACCTAACGATCGCGCTCTTCTACGCCGACTTCGCCCACGACCAGGGAGGCCACTTCATGGTCTGCTACGGCGTGGACGATCCCGGGGCCGAGACCCGCTGGCTGAACCCTTGGAAGGGCGTGAGGCTATCGCTCTCCTGGCTGGAGGCCTGGGAGAACTTCCGCAGCTGGATGGTGCTCACTCACAAGGGTTACCACGCCGGCTACAGGGTATTTGCTGAGCGCTGGCAAGCGCGCACTATCGACGCGCGCGTCAACCTGCGCACGGGTCCCGGCAGGGCCCACAAGGTGATAGAGGTGCTGCCGCCTGGCACTACGGTGCATCTGCTGCAGTACACAGACGACGGCGAGGCGATCGAAGGGGGCTATCCCTCCACCCGCTGGCACTTCGGCACCCCGCTCATCGGCAGCAGGGCCCTGCGGGGCTGGGTGGCCGATGCCGTTCTCGAGCAGACCAGCTTCACATCCACCAGGGAGGTAAACCGATGAGCATCAAGATCACCCAGAAGGTATGGCAAGCTGCCGACAGGCTACGGGGCAACGACATGCTTCTGCTGCTGGCCCTCGCCGACTACGCCAACGACCAGGGGGAGTGCTGGCCAAGCGTGCGCACCCTTGCGGGCCGCACGGGACTCTCCGAGCGCACCGTATACAGGATCCTAGCGCGTGCTGCAAGGGCAGGCTACATCATCGTCATACCAGGAGGAGGCAAGGGCCGCAGCAACCGCTATAAGCTCATGCTGGAGGTGCTAAGAGGACATCAACCACCCAAGCAGGTACACAGGCCCATAGCTAATCACAGCGAGCAAACCCTGACAGAAGGACAGGGTAAAGCCTCCTCAAACCCTGACAACACTGACAGGGTTTGCAACTCCCAAACCCTGACAATTGTGACAACAAACCCTGACAATACTGACACTCAAACCCTGACAGCTGTGTCAGGGAAACCGTCAAATATTAACCGTCAAAATAACCGTCAAGATATTAACCCCCCTTACCCCCCACAGCAAGCTGTGAGGGCTACCACCTCCTCCCATCGCCAGACTGCCCAACCCGTTGCTTGCCCCTCCCGAGACGGAGCTCGCGCACAGCGATGGCAAGCAGCTCTTGCCACAAGTGATCGCGCTGTGCCTCTTCGGGCAATTACCCCTCACCCCCCCCAAACTCCGCGGCACCCCTCCCCCTCTCCCTGGGATGCATAAGTTCGCTTATTGCATTTGCTTGAAGATTTTGGTACACTTGATCCAAACGTGCACATTGACAGCTTGATATGCAGCAGGTAGTACGTGAGGGGCGGATGTGCTGCTTGCTCCCTGCCGGCAGGTGGGGTTATCTGTGCTGAGGGCAAAGTTGCGGTGCGGCTCCGGGCATGCCTCGAGCGCGCAGAGGTGCCTGGGACGGATCGCTTCAAGATCGGGCGCAAAGGACAACGGCAGGGACAGTCCAGGGAGCATAGGCTCGTGGGCCAGGAGCCTTACTGGTGCTGGGGACGCAAGAGGTGCGGGATAAGATTTGGGGCGTCGTTCACGCACCCTGCGGCGCCATCTTCGGTGATCCAGGTAGGCGACCCTGCGGATGCCCCAAGTACACAAGACTTGAAGCTTGCAGTGCCTGCCAGTAGACGCTGCTATTTTCCCTGAGCAAGCTTTCGAGGCGAGTAAGGAGACGTACACCTGGAGTAGAGAATCACCAATCGAGCATGCTGACACGTTCGGGCCGCGGGTCATATGGGCTTTGTTGCTGCGAGCACGTACAGAGCGTTGGATGAGAGCTATCGTAGCTGGAATACGTAGTGGTCAGCTTGATATCCCGGAGGAGTGCCCAGCACATATCATCGCCTGGCACAGGGATCTGGATGTAAGGCTGTGACTGGGATCAGGACGGCCTCAAGTGCCGGACCTTACCCCCACAGATTCTCTCAACACCCAAGACAGGGCAATAGATCCACCGAGGCTTGCAGGGGGTTAAAAAATAAAGGCCCAGAGCTTATTTCCCCGGAGCCTCTGACATTGCCAAGCTAGGAATTTGCACTCTTCGGCGCGCCAGGAGGGACTCGAACCCCCGACCCGCTGCTTAGAAGGCAGCTGCTCTGTCCAACTGAGCTACTGGCGCTCGACGATTCAATTATAGCATAGGGCATCCACCCCTTATCAAATCCCCAGTTGCAATTAGTAGCAGGGATAGCCAGCTAGTGGTTCTGGTACTCTTCGTACCTTCCGAGCACCCATACCACGTCGGACAACCTATTGAGGTAGCGCAGCACCTGCTGGTTGCTTATCTCCTCTGAGTGGAAAAGTCTCGCGATGATTCTCTCTGCTCGCCTTATGACGGTCCTAGCCACATCTAGGGCCGCGCCTGCCATAGTATCTCCAGGAGTTATGAAGGCATTGGGGAGCTCTACCTGTGATTTTAGTTCCTCCAGGAGCTTGTCCAGCTTCTCGACATGCTCAGTAGTTATCTTGTACTTGCTCTTCTCGTAGTCCTCCTCCGGAGTAGCCAGCTCGGCCATCATTACGTACAGATCCTGTTGGATCTCATATATAGCTGTCTTCACCCTCTGATGATTGCTCATGGCACGGGCGAGCCCAAGAAAAGAATTAGCCTCATCCAGCGTACCGTAGGACTCGGGCCTGTCATGATACTTGGGCACTCTCTGGCTGCCCCAAAGGTTTGTGAAGCCATCATCACCTCTGCGTGTACTAACTACTGGCACTTCTTCCTCCTTTACAAGAACGTTCTCACTGATTGTAATCTCTAAGTTATCTTCTTGGAACTAAAATTGCGACAAACAAATCCGCAATCTTCATGTTCAGACGGTATAGAAAGAAAGGTGGCACTGAGATGGACGGGCACCACAACAAAGAGCAGGAACAACACAAGCTTTCTAGGCGCAAGGTACTCCAGTTGGGCAGTAAGCTCGCAGTCCTAACGATCGGAGGCCCAATTCTAGCTTCCTGTGGAGGGGGCGGAGGTGGTAGCACCCCAACTGCCGGCATGGTATCCCCCTCACCCTCACCTGCTTCTCCCTCGCCTGCAGCACCTGGGATAACTCCGGGGACCACCCCTGCAGCTTCCATGGCCCCATCGGCAAGTCCTACGGCAGCCTCAACCGCCTCCACTGGCGCTACCGGCTGGCAGGTGAGGTTCAAGGAGCAGGCCACCATAACCGCCTGGGGCTTCAACACCGACAACACGACCGCCAGGGTAAGAGTGAACCTGTTCAAGCAAACCTACCCCAATATCCAGCTAAGGCTGGTGCCAGAGATCACGGATCAGAAGATACTGACAGCCGTCGCGAGCGGGCAGGTCCCAGACCTCTTCTGGATAGGGCGTAACAGCGTCATCAGCTGGGCAGCAAGAGGGGCACTCGAGCCCCTAAACGACCTCATCGAGAAAGACGACAGGTTCAACATGGATAACTTCTACGAGTCGGCAGTGAAAGAGGTCACCTGGGACGATCAGATATGGGCCATTCCCCAGTTCATGGATGTGAGAGCTCTCTGGATCAACCATAAGCCTCTACAAGAGTCGGGGATAAAGCCGGATGACATTGACCCCAAGAACTGGAACCAGCTGCAACAATATGGCGTGAAGCTCACAAAGAAGCAGGGGAACAGGCTCATCAGATGGGGCTTCGACCACAAGGTGCAGGATGGCTACATGTGGATGTGGTCCTGGGCTAACAACAGCAACCTGCTAAGCGAGGACGGCAGGACCGCCACGTTCGCCACACCGGAAAATATCGAGGCGCTGCGATACGCCGCCGAAACCATACAGAAACAGGGAGGCTGGAAGGCATTCGATGCTTTCAGGCAGACATGGCAATGGGATGCTCAGCACCCGGTTATCCAGAATCAGGTGGCCCTGACACTCTACGAAAGCTGGCTGCTGGGAATGATCGCCGAATTTGCCCCTGATCACCCCTTCAACGTCGTTCCCTTCACCGACAAGAACGGCAAGATAGTGACGGCTGTAGGCGGACTAGCCTGGGCTATTCCCAAGGGAGCAAAGAATAAGGAGGCCGCGTGGGAGTTCATCTCGTTTATGTCCGATGCCCAGGTGTGGCTACGAGGGGCAAAGGCTCAGGCCAACGAGGAGAAGGGCAAGTACGTACCATCCCTGACTGCCAACAAAGAGGCAGACAAGCTGCTGCGCGAGCAGGTTTACTCACCAATCAATGACGCTATAGATTCGGCAGTGGCGTTGTTCCCAAGGCTATTGAACAACAGCCAGGCGGCACCACCTTCGCCGGTCAACGCCGAGATAAACGACGTACTGAACAACGATGCTGTACTCCCGGCCCTCAGAGGGGAGAAATCGCCTGAGGATGCCCTGAAAGCAGCGCAGGAGAAGGCACAGGCGGCCATAGACAAGTTCTTCAAATAGCTTGCCCGTAGCCTTCTTACCATAATCGGGAGCAATGGCCATGAGAAGCGTACAGGCTCAGAGAAGATACAAGAAAGAGGAGGCCATCACGGCCCTCCTCTTCATATCGCCATGGATCATTGGGTTCCTGGTTTTCACCGCAGGTCCCATGCTGGCATCGATCTACTTCAGCCTCACAGAATATAACGTGCTTCAGCCGCCGGAGTGGGTGGGCCTTGCAAACTACAAGGAGATATTCACCAACGACCCACTGTTTTGGAAGTCCCTCTACAACACCATATACTACACAGCCCTATACGTTCCACTCCACCTAGCGGTAGCACTGGGACTGGCCTTGCTGCTGAACCTTAATGTCCGTGGCGTACCGTTTTGGCGAACGTTCTTCTACTTACCCTCTATCACCCCGGTGGTAGCTGTGGCCATCCTGTGGCGGTGGATCCTCAACCCTAACAGCGGCATACTCAATCGCTTTCTGGCCTCTGTAGGGCTGCCAACCCCCGGATGGACTACTGACCCTAACTGGATGAAGCCTGCGCTCGTACTCATGAGCCTCTGGGGAGCCGGAGGTGCTATGCTGATATATCTAGCGGGACTAAAGAACATCCCAAGAGAGCTGTACGAGGCCGCCCAGATCGATGGAGCCGGAAGATGGGCCAGGTTCATACACATAACCCTGCCTATGATCTCCGGAGTTATGTTCTTCAACCTGGTCATAAGCATCATCGCGTCCCTACAGACGTTTGCACAGCCCGTACTGCTGTTCAATACCTCGGAGGGCGGGGGAAGCACCACGAATGACGCCGTGTTGCTATACATTGTCTATCTCTTCCGCCAGGCGTTTAGATACTTCCATATGGGATATGCTTCTGCCCTGGCGTGGATAATCTTCGTGATAATCGTCATATTCACAATCATACAGTTCAGGCTGTCCCAACGCTGGGTCTACTATGAAGGGGGTGAGCAAAAATGACCACGAAACCCCAGGCAGCTAGAGTCAGTGTAGCGGCCAGTCCAAGAAAGCTCTCATTGCCGCACATCGCGGAGAGGTTTCTCATATACCTGCTCTTATCCATCCTGTCCTTCATATTCCTTGTGCCTTTCTTCTGGCTGGTATCTACCTCGCTCAAACCCCGAGCCCAGATCTTCGCCCCAAACTGGATCCCTGACCCCATAGCTTGGGGCAACTACTCGGAAGTGCTTAGGAACACAGATTTCGCTCTATGGACCCGTAACAGCCTCATAGTGACCTTCCTAGCGGTGGTAAGTGTGGCGTTTTCAAGCGCGCTGGTCGCTTACCCCTTTGCCAAGATGAACTTCCCCCTCAAAGGCCCCCTGTTTGCGCTCATACTGGCGACGATGATGCTGCCGAGCGCAGTGACGATGGTACCTACCTTCCTCATATGGAAGAAGCTGAACGCCGTGAACACCTTCTATCCCCTGTGGGCCGGCAATCTGTTTGGATCCGCCTTCTACATCTTCATGTTGAGACAATTCTTCCTGACCATACCTAACGACCTGAAGGAAGCAGCTATCGTTGATGGCGCATCTCATCTCAGGATATTCTGGAGCGTGATGCTGCCCCTAGTGAAGCCGGCTATGCTAGCAGTGATACTGTTCGAGTTCGTGGCCAAGTGGAACGACTATATGACCCCACTTATCTACCTGAACGACCCCAGAAAGTATACGCTACCCCTAGGGGTAGCTACCTTCATGAACAGCGCGGGGTTCGAGACAAGATGGGATCTCTGGATGGCTAGCTCCGTGCTCATGACCATCCCGATAATAATACTCTTCTTCCTGGGGCAGAGGTTCTTTATAGAGGGTATCGCTACCACGGGACTCAAAGGCTAGAGGCTCTGGGTCCAAAGCCTACAGAGTGACTGTGGACCTGAGCGTATCCTGACCTCTGACCCATACCAAGGTAACTTGGGAGCCCTTCCTTAGATTCTCTATGGCCTTCTCCAGGTCCTCGGCATTTCTTATGGGCCTGGCGTTGACCTCGGTAATAATATCCCCAGGCCTAAGTCCTGCACGCTCGGCAGCGGACCCTGCGGCGACCCTACCCACATAGGCCCCAAATATGGGCACCACACCATGCTCGAGGGCTATACGACTGGAATCTGCAACGCTGACGCCAAGGCTTGCCTTGCCCTCAGCGGCGCTTTGAAGCACTCTGTCTAGTCTCTTGCGGTCGAAACCTATGATGATCTCGTTGCCTACTCTGATGACTGGAACGCCCTGCTGACCACTTATCCTGATCATCTCGTAGGCCGCATTCCTGTCCACGCTCACATCCTTCTCTATGAAGGGTATGTTCTTCTGTCTGAGGTAATCCTTAGCCTGCCTACAGAAACCGCAGGTAGGAGTCGTATATATGACCACTTCGGGTAAAGCCACGGTTACACCTCCCTCTTAGCCAACAAAGAGGCAAATTCTACCAACGATGAGACTCTTTCGCCGGTCCAACCCTGGTGTTCGCCCTTACGATCAAGCAATACAGCTCGTATGCCACAATCCAGAGCCCCGGCAACGTTCTCAGGAGTATCATCTATAAAGCATGCCTGACTGGGCTTATACCCCAGCTTGGCCAGCGGCACGTTGTAGGCCCTCGGATCCGGCTTTTGGTAACCAACAGACCAGCTGGCGAACACCTCTTGAAAATATCTACCTAGACCAGCGTAGTTGATAGCTTCACACATCGATGGTCCACCATTAGTAACAACCGCGAGCAAGTAATCTCTTCCCAAAGCCTCCAAAGTTGGGATCACATCTGGGTAAACGCTTACCCAGCGCGCCCAGTTGCCTCTCTCAGCCACTTCATCGACCAGCGAACCATCATGATCGATTCCCAGATCCTCCAGAAACATTGCTGCGTACTTCTGACGATCCGCCTTCTCTTCTTGGAAAGTACTTCCGGGCACCCTGGTGGGACTCATCCACCACTGGTGTGCGCGCCGTATAGCAGATCTAATCTGCTCTCTGGTAAGGTCGTAGCCCATATCGGCCATCACACGCTGGAATACATCTACAGGAGACGTTAACTCTATTAGAGTGCCAAGTGCATCGAAAAGAACAACCCTTAGATCTTCGGCATGACTCATGGCACAACACCCACATGAACGGTAACTGTGCCCAGGGCCAAGGGGTAGTATCTTACTTTCACCAGTCCGGCCTCACGCATCATGCGCGCTACCTCCTCCGGCGATGGGAAGACTGACAAGGACTCAGGAAGATATCCGTAAGCACTTCGCGACCTGGCCAGGGCACCCCCTACTATCGGCACCAAGTGGTAGAAATATATCCTGTAGATATCCCGGAATATGGGCAGAGTGGGCCTGGAGAGCTCCAAATGTACCACTCTGCCCCCTGGTCGCACCACTCTGCGCATCTCAGAGAACATGCCCTTCAGGTCGGTAACGTTCCTGCCCGCAAACCCCACGGTAGCGGCATCGAACTCCCCATCCGCAAATGGTAAGTTCAGTGCATCAGCCCACTCGAACTGGATGATTCCATCCAACCCCAGTCTTTTGACCTTTTCATGCGCCAGGCGGAGCATGCCCTCGCTGAAGTCTATACCCACCACCCGTCCATTTGGCCCCACAGCTTTGGCCAAAGTTATGGCAAAATCCCCCGTGCCCGTGGCCACATCAAGAGCGGAATCCCCCGGTTTGAGCCCCGAGAGGCGGACGGCGGTACGCCTCCATAGTCTATGTAGCCCCAAGCTTATGATGCTGTTTAGCCTATCGTAGACGGGTGCTATGGAGGTGAACATCTCGCGCACGTACTGGGCTTTTTGCTCCGGTGGAGGCAGGTATCTGGTCTTCATTTTACCGTCACACTCTTAGCAAGGTTTCTAGGCTTATCAGGATCTGTGCCCCTCTTTATAGACAGGCAATAGGCCAGAAGTTGGGCAGGTACTGCGTTAACTATAGGTGACGCATCCCCCGAGTCCGCCACTGGTATCCAGTAATCAAAGACCTCGGAGCAGACTGGGGAGATACCTATAATGTATCCCCCTCTGGCCTTCAGTTCCTGTGCTCCTGAAAGTATAGCAGCTTGGGTCTCGTCTGAGGGAGCAAACACTATGCAGGGCGTACCCTGCTCAATCAGTGCGATAACTCCGTGTTTGAGCTCCCCACCAGCGAATCCCTCAGCATGTATGTAAGTCACTTCCTTGATCTTGAGCGCGGCCTCCAGCGCAGAGGAGTAGCTGAGCCCCCTGCCTATCAGGAAGATATGCTCTCTATTATATATGCGCTCTGCCAGCTCCTCTATCTTGCTCTTGATACCATCTCTAAGCAGCTCCTCGACACCTTCGGCCGCACGCAACACCAGCTCCTTGCCCTCGTCAAGACGCCCATCCAGAGCATAAGCCGTCATCAGGAGCACCGCAAGTTTGGCTGTGTAGCTCTTGGTGGCAAGCACGCACTTTTCTGGCCCAGCCCCAAGCAACACCGAGAAATCCGCCATGCGATAGAGCGTTGACCCCAGCACATTCACCAGTGCCGCAACCCGCACGCCCTTTTCCCTCTTAGCCTTGATCAACGGCTCAATGACATCTATAGTCTCACCGCTTTGGGATAGAGCTATCACCAGGCTCTGAGGAGTCAGGAAATGCTCCAGGTATCCGAACTCGCTGCCCACAGCGAAGTTTACATGGAACCTTGCAATGCGCGAGAAGAGGTACTGACCCGTGAGTGCAGCATTGGCAGCAGTGCCACACCCTATAAAGAACGTACCATAGGAAGCCCTCATCATATCTGCAAGAGCACTCGCGTTCTCGCCCTGAGTCATAGCTATCGACCTGAGGATAGAAGGCTGCTCATAGATCTCCTTTATCAAATAGTGGGGATAGTCGCCTAGCTCTGCCTGCTCCAAGCTCCATTCCAGCTGAGATACTTCAAGTGATACCGGATCCCCAGTCTGTATATCTCTGGCACTTACCTCTTCTCGAGTTATCAGGAGCATCTGACCATCGGATATGAAGGCCACTCGCCGGGTATGAGGCAGCAGAGCTGAAGCATCGGAAGATATGTAATACCCATCCTCACCATAACCCAGCACCAATGGAGAGCCGTTCTTTGCGGCTACTATCGCGCCAGAAGAGCTATCTAAGGCCATAACGGCGTTCATTCCCTCAAGCCGCATGAACACCCTACGAAGGGCTTCTGCGAATCCAGCAGGGTCAGTATCAGCACCGTTTATCTCCTCTTCCAGCAGATGTGCCACCACTTCCGTATCGGTCTCTGACCTAAGTTTGTGTCCACGGCTCAGTAGCTCATTACGGAGCTCAGAGAAATTCTCTATTATGCCGTTATGGATAACAGCTACATGACCAGAACAATCTAGGTGAGGATGAGCATTGTAGTCAGTTACGCCACCATGAGTGGCCCAGCGGGTGTGGCCGAAACCCAGAAAGCTGTTGGGCATATCCACCTGCGCATTGCCTATCTTTCCAACCTGCTTGGTCAGGTTTATGCCCTCCTCTGTCACTACGGCCACTCCCCAGGAGTCGTAGCCCCTATACTCCAGACGTTTGAGCCCGTCTAGTACCAGACCAGCAACATCCCTGTCCTGACCAACATAACCAAATATACCGCACACAAAGGACCTCCTTACAAAACACAAAGATGTACTATCACCCAGCAGGGTGTAAGCTAAAAATGTATTAGTTGGTCCTCGTGAGCGAACGGAGCAGCGCGGTCGGGGATTTGTCCAAGCGGTCACCCGCAAGATTTGTCCCCTTCCTGACGACCACTGCGGGCCGGAAGGCCACCCGCCGAAGATTTCGATAAGCCTTCCCCTCGTCACCTCTTAGCAAGAGGTCTGGCGCTTCCTCGATAAGATCCTTCGCTCTCGAGTCCGGTACAATTCTAGGGTTACAGCACAAACAAAGCAAATAAAGCGTAAACAAAATTATCTCGACCTGTCTCCGACTATCACCTCATATATGGACTGTAGCTCCTCTTCAGAGTAGAAATGTATCACTAGCTTGCCGCCCTTGCGCGAACGGGAAAGGGACACCTTCGTTCCCAGAGCCTGCCTGAAACGTTCCTCCAGATAGGTCACCTCTGGATCTATAGTCTGGGAGGACCTCTGACCAGAGTTCTCCCGGAGGCGCTTGACTAGCTGCTCGGTCTGCCTAACGCTCAGACCGCGCTCGACCACCAGCTTGGCAGTATTTATCTGGCTCTGGGGATCCCGAAGCCCCAACAGGGCTCGGGCGTGACCCTCGGAGATCTGCCCCTGGATCAACATCTCCTTGACCTCGGGGACAAGCTCCAACAGCCTGAGGGCGTTGGCTACTGCAGGCCTACTCTTGCCTACTCGCTCCGCAATCTCATCTGTAGAGAAGCCAAACTTCCTCTGCAGCTCTCTATATGCCTTGGCCTCATCGATAGGGTTGAGATCTTCTCGCTGAAGATTCTCGATGAGAGCTAGCAGCAGCATGTTATCGCTCGCCCTAGCCTCCCGTATCACCACGGGCACCTGCTGGACACCTGCCATTTTGGCGGCATGAAGGCGCCTATGACCGGCAATCAACTGATAAGCGTCCCCGCTCTTTTGTACCAGCAGAGGTTGCAGTATACCGTTCTGCTTTATGGACTCCACCAGAGACTGCAGCCTCTCTTCATCCATGGATCCCCTGGGTTGATAGGGATTAGCTATGATCTGATCTACAGGGACTAAATTGTCGAAAGTATTGCTGGTTTGCGGGATGAGAGCATCAAGCCCTCTTCCCAATCCACCCTTAGGCCTGGACATTTTGCCCCCTAACGCAACCTGTAATTAGGAGCTTCCCGGGTGATAACCACATCGTGGGGATGGCTCTCTCGGAGGCCAGCATTGGTAATACGCATGAACTTAGTGTTCTCTTTCATCTCGCGGATGTTCCTCGCACCACAGTAGCCCATAGCCGAGCGCAGACCACCCACCAGCTGATAGACCAGATTAGAGAGGGGCCCCTTATAGGGAACTCTAGCTTCTATCCCCTCAGGCACCAGCTTGGATACGTTGCCTATGTCGGCCTGTCCATAGCGGTCCCTGCTATATCCTCTCTGCTTCATGGCAGCAATGGATCCCATACCACGGTACTCTTTATACCTTTCGCCCTGGTATATCAGGACCTCTCCTGGGCTTTCGTCAACACCAGCCAGGAGGCTACCGAGCATGACTGTGTCCGCCCCGGCAGCTATAGCTTTGGCGATATCGCCCGAATACTGTATACCCCCGTCAGCTATGATAGTTGCACCATACGGAGCCACTGCGCGGGCACAGTTATAGATGGCCGTCAGCTGAGGCACACCAGCACCCGCAACTATCCTGGTGGTACAGATCGCACCAGGCCCTATGCCGACTTTGACACCGTCAGCCCCGGCCCTCACGAGATCTTCGGCTCCCTCTGGAGTGCCCACGTTACCAGCTATAACATCCACATCCCAACGAGCCTTTATCTCCCTGACTATGTCTATCACCGCCTTGGTATGACCGTGAGCAGTATCCACAACTATGACATCAACCCCGGCAGCTATGAGCGCCTCCGCCCTTTCCAGTCCTGCAGAACCCACACCCACTGCAGCCCCTACTCTCAGCCTGCCCTTCTCATCCTTAGTAGCCATAGGGAATTGAATCTTCTTTTGGATATCCTTGACAGTTATAAGACCTTTCAACCGGCCTTCATCGTCCACCACCGGCAGCTTCTCTATCTTGTAGCGGTGCAGTATCTCCCTGGCTTCCTCTAGTGTGGTGCCTACTGGGGCCGTTATAAGGTTCTCGGAGGTCATAGCGGAACTTATGGGCTTAGTCAGGTCGGTCTCGAATCTGATGTCCCTGTTAGTAAGTATCCCGACAAGCTTGCCCTCTTCATCTACTACTGGCACGCCACTGATGTGATACTTCTCCATAATAGCCACCGCATCGGATAGCTGGGCATACGGCGGCAAGGTAACGGGCTCGACGATCATTCCAGCTTCCGATCTCTTTACCTTGTCAACCTCAGCCACCTGCTCCTCTATGGACAGGTTCCTGTGGATTATCCCTATCCCACCCTCACGCGCCAGAGCTATGGCCATCCTAGCCTCTGTAACAGTGTCCATAGCGGCAGAGACTATGGGAATGTTGAGACTTATACGAGGAGTTAAACAAGTCGAGGTAGAAACCTCAGATGGCAATACCTCGCTATAAGCAGGAACCAGCAGAACATCATCAAAAGTATAGCCCTCAAGAGCAAACTTGTCGTCCAGCACCGTCTCACCTCCAGGATATTATGTAATTGTAAGCTTGCGTAGAGCCCAATGTAAAGCCAGAGAGATCAATGGAGCGTGAAATTTTTAGACGGTCATTATTCTCTGTAAGTGCTTTCTATAGCAATTCTTTTATATAGAATTGGGGGTATTGCTACTTAAAGGCTATGCTTAATAAAAAGCTATCTGGAGGGTAGGTTGTCCTTCAAGAAGTCAGCTCTGCTGCTTTGGCCCGTGTCCGCCCTGGCCTGGGCAAGTATCGCCTACTATATCTTTAGTATCAACATAGGCGCTGAGAGCGATGTCTTCGCCGTTACAAGGCTGCTCTACTATGGATTGTTGATGATAGCCCCTGTTACGGCCGCCATACCTATATGCCGACTTACTGATAGCCGCGTGTTCTGGATCGAGAGCCTGATATATTGGGCAGGGCTACTCTATATGTTCACCTTTGTTCCACCTGATAGATATGGCCTGCCTGGTTATCTCCTCTTCATGGTAATGTTCTTCGGTGCATGCTATACGATCTTCATGCCTATAGGCTATGCGATCGGCTTCCGCTTATTCACACTACGAGCTCACAAGAGAGACGTGAATCGAGCACGCAGAGAGGCCTACCTGCTGGCACTGTTTATAGCTCTGAGCGCAGCAATGAACGTGGCAGGATTATTCAACCTTATAAACGCGGTCCTGCTTTTGCTTATACTTATACTGACAGAACTATTCGCATTAGCCCACAAATCGGGCTCCGAAGCATAACAACAGGCAAGGATTTATGTCACGTATAGCAATAGTAGGATTAGATCTAGTAGGCACATCCCTGGGTCTGGCGCTAAAAGACTGGCTAGCCAAGCAGAAAGCAGATAGCAACACCATTCCCCTACAGATTGCCGGCTTCGACTACGATCCAGACAGGCAGAAGAGAGCCGAAAAGCTTGGTGCCATAGACAAAAGCTTCTGGGGACTTCCCAGCGCCATAGAGGACGCAGCAGTCATAATAGTCACCGGCCCTCTGGAGGAAGCCTCAAGAACCATCACGGAGCTCATACCGCTCATCAGTTGGAACACGGTGATCACCACCACCAATCCTCGCATAGCAGATACACTCCAGATCTTCAACACCTACGTCCACAAAGAAGAGCAGATAAGCTTTGTCGCGGGCCATCCGATGATATCCCTGGCGAGAGAGAGTTCTCCAAGCAAAGAGCTGTTTAGGGGAATGATGTATGGTGTGTTCCCCCACCCCAGGGCCAAGGCACAGGATATAGATCTCATAGTAGGTATTGTGCATGCTGTAGGCGCTAAGGCTTATTTTGCAGATCCAACAGAGTACGACTCACAGTTTGCTGCCACCAGTCTTTTGCCCGCCATGTTAGTGGCTATACTAGCAAGGACCGTCAGGAACGACTCAGGATGGCAGGACATCAGCCGATTCTCGCAAACTGATCTAGAGCAAATAGCGAAATTCCTCGGACCGTTCCCCGAAGAGCTAGCCGCAGATGCCCAGAATCATGCCAAGGACCTCAAGAGATGGCTGGAACGCTATCACGAGCAGCTAGGTGCCCTGATAGACTCTTTGGACAGGGATAACCAGGACACACAGACAGAAATAAGACAGCTGCTGGAGCAAGCCAACCAGGTACAGCAGGAATGGGGGGAGAAACCGAGCAGAGAAGCCCATGAGACTGCCGGCCTGCAAGATTTTATAAAGAGGATGTTTGTGGGCAGACGCAACAGGTAACCTAAGGCACCAGCTGCCAGTCGGGAGGCAGTTCGTAACGGAACAACATCCTAGTAGGTTTGCCGTTGCGACGCACTCGTCCCCTATCTTTCCTCTCTATGTCTGCATACGAGTTCTGCACCTGGATTATCCTCTTGGCTATCAGGTTGAATATAACCAACCCGGCCTTTACGGGCATCAGGCTAACTTCGCGCGTGATATTGTCTATAATCCTGAACGGGGGAGTGCCCTCAGGAGCCGTGTTGGAGAGCACACTCCTGATAGCCTCTGGGTTCTCCTTGGTGTTGTGCTCATCAAACACCGCCAGCCCATGCAGAACATACCGTTTCAGGTCCGGATCGTAGGACTCAGAATAATCCAGCAATTCCTGCAGGTTACGAGGGTTCTGCGAGCATGCAGCCGTGAAAACCTTCATGGCATGACAAGGAGCCACGAAGCTTACAGTACCAACAGGGTCTATGATGTTAAATCTCATGACATTCATACTCCCAACATAGCACACGCCACATCCAGTTAGCAAAGAGTGGGATCTCTAGTAAACAGGGGTTTATACTAGCGTCTCTAACAACAAAGAAGTTTCAATAGGGTTGTAGACAGAGAATATCAACTTCCTGTATCATCTTCGCAGTTTCACGCTCACCTCTGGTCATGCCCAAAATACAAAAACTTGAAGAGGAGGATGCATGAATAGCAAGCCCTGTCTGTTTTTGCGTCTTTGTCTAATCCTGGTTTTGTTGGTATCAGTAACAATCTGTATGCAAAGCTCTCCTGTCAAGGCGGAGCAGCCCGAAGTCCGATTGATAATAAATGAGGTGATGAGCAAGCCCACAACCGACTGGAATCATGATGGCATCGTCAACAGAGGAGACCAATGGGTGGAACTCTATAGAGATGGAGGCACTTACGTAGATCTTGACGGCTGGATCCTCGATGATGGCCCCGGCGGATCATTACCCTACCGCTTCGATTCCTTCAGTACAGAGTGGAGGTACATAGTCGTATTCTCGAGTCAGACTCTTATAGATTTCGGTCAAGCTGGGGATGTTGTCCGGATCTATAAGCCCGACGGCTCACTATCCGATGAATTAGAAGTACCCGAAACGCAAGACGATAGATCGGCATCCAGATATCCTGATGGCTCAGATAGCATAAGAGTGGATCTTGTCCCTACGCCCCTCTATCCTAACGGCAGCAGAGGCGTAATAACTCCTCCCACTCCTACCCCTGATCCCACCCCGGTACCCGAGTCGATGACCATAGATAGCGCCAGAAGGTCCCCCACAGGCAAGTTAGTACAGATCAGGGGCACGGTAACAGCGCCACCTAACTCTGTTGGCAATAAGAGGATGTATGTCCAGGATTATACAGGTGGAATCCTGGTGCTTATAGCCTCGAGCATCACAGGCATAGCGGCAGGGCAGGAGGTCATAGTTACAGGAACTATCGGTACTTACTACGGTGAAATAGCCCTGAGGCCTATAGATGGTGGCATAACGCTTACTGGCCAGAGCTACGAGGTATCGCCCTTGGATATAAAAGTCAAGGACATAGGAGCTGGATTCGAGGGCAGGCTAGTAAGACTCTCTGGTGAGGTCTCGGCCTCCAGCAAACCAGACATAATGCTAGTCGATGGCAGTACATCCATAGCTGCCAGAGTGCACATATCAAACACAGACACAGTGTCCTGGCTATCACCTCAAAAAGGCGATCAACTACAGGTCACAGGTATATTGTCCTCCATAAATGGGCGCTACAGATTGGTCCCAAGGTTCAACTCTGACATCTCGATCACTAGGAAGGCGGATCCGCCAGACAGCAAGCCCATCAACTACCTGCAAACCAACATCGCGTTCGCCAGGACGTTGTCCACAGATATTCCAGTAGAGGTAACTGGTACTGTCACAGCACCCCCTAACCTGCTTGGCAAAGGCACCATGTACGTGCAAGACACCAGCGCGGGAATTCTGGTCACTGGCAAGTTACCTAAAGTGCGAACTGGCCAACAGATAACTATTAGAGGAAGAGTATCCACCTATTACTCACAGCATCGGATCGAGGCAGACAGGATAGAAACGTCTGAAACTTATATGCAAGTCACGCCCAGAGATATATCCCCAATCGATGTAGGACCATCTACCGAAGGACTCCTAGTTAGGCTGTCAGGCACGATATCAGGATCTAGCTGGCCATCAATCTACCTGAATGGTGGAGCTACCAGGATATATTTCGCAGACGGTACCAGGATCAAAAATCCCAAGATGGAGGCAGGCGACTACTTGACAGTCGTAGGTATAGTGAGCCGATGGAACGATAACTACAGAGTAATGCCTAGATTTATATCCGACATCGCACTCAGCAAAACCAGCCAGAACATTCAGTGGCTGGACACCACACTGGACGCTCTGCGCTCCTTGCCAATAGGCACAAGAGTGAGGTTTACTGCCCAGGTCACAGCGCCTCCAGGATCGCTTGGAGAAGAGAGAATGTACGTTGGATCCAGGGGACTTGGTATAGCTCTACACCTTACCAACGGCAAGTATCTGACACTTATCGAAGGCGATCTCGTGCAAGTCCAGGGCGCACTGGACACCTACCACAACGAGAGAATAGTCAGGCTCGAGAGCGGCAGTGACGTAACTCGCTTATCTGCGGGGGCTCCCGTACAGCCCGTCAGGGTCTCAACCAGCAAGATAGGACGTGATCTCGAGGGAGCATTGGTCACGATCGCTGCCCCCATCACCGCACGCTCATGGCCTAGCCTCTATATGAACGACGGCTCTGGAGAGGCAGTGGTCAAAATAGACGAAGGAACCAGCATATCCAGATTCGAAGGGGGCAAACATGACTTCGCACAAGTCACTGGGATAGTGTCCCGATGGAATGATACCTGGAGATTACTGCCCAGGAAACCCGGCGACATACAGATCGTCACGATCCCCCAGGAAATGCCAGCCACAGGGCAGGGTGGGCAGTTGTAGCTAACCTAAACGCACAGGCAGGTGGATAGATAGATCTCCACCTGCCTGTGATCAGCCAGGTTTCACCTGGTTCTTGCGTTCACGTTGAAGTAATCGGCAAGCACGTTCTTTACTACTGGTGCAGCAATCACGGATCCCTCGCCCGCGTTCTCGGCAAGAGCTACAACCGTGATCGAGGGCTTATCAGCAGGAGCATAGGCCGCAAACCAGGCAAACGGCAGCTTCTCGTCCTGCTGCCCGGTACCAGTCTTGCCAGCCACAGGTATCGGGAAGTCCTTGAACACATAGTAAGCCGTACCAACCTGCGAGGAGGTCACGTCCTTCAGGGCTCTATGGATTACATCCATCGTTTCCTGGCTGACCGGGGCATGCCCGAGAACGGTAGGCTTGTACCGCTTGATTATTTTGCCACTGCCGTCACCAGCAACTATCCTGTCTATGAGGAGAGGTTTATAGATAGTTCCACCATTAGCGATGGTGGAATAGACCATCGCCACCTGTAAAGGCGACACGTTGAGTGCACCCTGACCAATAGCCAGGTTGACGTTATCGCCAGGCCCCCAACCAGGGTAGGGCACACCTGGCCCTGGTACCTGTCCAGAAGCGTTCACCACACCATCAACATCTGGCGATCTACCTAACCACCACTTCTTGGCAAACTCAGAGAGGTAATCAAACCTCTTCTTGTATAGCGCCAAGCCAACCTCGTAAAAGACTATATCACAGCTCTGCACAAGACCACTTTCCAGGCTTATCCAGCCGTGTCCTCCTGGCTTCCAGTCCCTCCTGGGTGGATTCTCCCCTAACTTGTTCCAGTAGCCAGGATCATAGAACATACTTGTGGGCTTGTATATACCGGCCTCAAGTGCTGCTGCCAGAGATATCGGCTTGAAAGTTGAAGCCATAGGATAAGAGGACCCTGTAGCTCTGTTGATCAGTGGGTAGCCTGAGCTCTTACGATTGAGAGCCTCCCATTCTTTCTGGGATATACCTACTACGAAATCGTTGGGATCATATGAGGGCTCACTTACTAGTGCAAGAATATCGCCATTGTTGGGGTTCATAGCCACTATAGCACCGTGGTAACCGCCTTTGGAAAGCTCCTGCTCTGCCTGTATCTGTAGGTCCAAGTCGATATTCAGGTAGATGTCATCCCCAGGGACTGCCCTGACCTCCTTTATTACCTTCACTATCTCGCCATCAGGAGTGACGACTGCTAGCTTGCCTCCAGGTTTGCCACGCAGGTAAGGCTCGCCCCAAGCCTCCAACCCGGCTCGACCCACCACATCAGTAGGAGAGTAATCTTTGTATTCAGGCTTCTTAAGATCCTCTGCGGTAATAGCTCCAACATAACCTATGACCTGAGCCAATATAGGACCTTGTGGATACTCCCTACCTACTCTTTCTTGGAAGGCAACGCCAGGAATATCACCAACCTGCTTTTGCAGCTGGGCCGCCTGTTGCTTGGTTAGGTCTCTGATTGGCATGAACCAGTCAGGTTGTCCACCCTGATACCGCGACTTTATGTAGTCCTGAGACACACCAAGCGCCTGGCTGAGCCTTTGAAGGAGCACCTTCTCATTCTTTATCTGACCCGGCACCACCCCTATCTGGGCTATAGTACCCTCTATTGCTAACGGCCTCCCCTTGCGATCGTAGATGCTCCCTCTAGGCGCTGAATAGGGGAACATCCTTATAAGGTTGTCGCCGCTGAGATCCTTGAATATCATGTTGGGTCCCCATTGGACCTTCCAAACGCCATCCTCCTTGACCAAGGTCAGCAGGTTCTGCTCCTTGATATCTCCCACAAGACGGGTATGAATAGTCACGTTAAATGGAAACCTGATTATGTTGCCGTTACCAGCATTTATAGCGTCTGATGTGTTGAGAGACGCATCCACGGATTGGATGGTAGCCATCGCAGCTATCTGCTGATAGCGAGTCACGAAGTATTGGCGATCGTACTGCTTCTGAGATTCATCCGACAGAAGCTTGTACATGTCGCTATAGCTACCTGCCTCCCAGTTAGCGATATATGCCTTGGCGGTCTCTACCGGGGACTTGGAAGGAGTAGATGTAGCAGTAGGCTTCGGCTGAGAGGCAGGTGTGGCCTCAGGAGTCACCACTGCAGTAGGTGGCACGTTGTTACTAGGAGAGGGACTTGTACCTGTTGGTTGTGTCGGCTGTGAAGTAGGCTGAGCAGCGATATTAGAAGTAGGCGTGGTCTGGGGAGAGGCGCCTCTTAATCCTATATTAGATAGAAGATTACTGCCTGCTCTGGTCGTATAGAGCACTGAGCCAACGAGTATGATTACCACCAGAACTACAGCCAGTATCCGTAGCCTCCTGGCCCTTCTCCTGCGCCTGTACCCAGAATATCTCCCGTAACGGTACATTAGACCTCCTCTCCAATTATGTTCTGTTCCCTAAATGATAACAGACCAAGCACAACACTTCAGCTAGACAGTTCGTAATCACCGAAGTATCATTATCCTACGATATGCCTTGCCTGTTATTATTCAGTAAGGAGTTTTTATGTCAGCAAGAGAGCTTGCAGAGATCATAAAACAGAATGTTCGAAGAGTCCTTGTAGGCGCCGACAATCCCACCGAGATGTTGCTAGTAGCACTCATCGCGCAGGGACATGTCCTGATAGAAGACGTACCGGGGGTAGGCAAGACCACCCTGGCCAGGGCCCTCGCTAAGTCCATCAACACCTCCTTCAGTCGCATACAGTTTACTCCAGACTTGCTCCCTTCAGACATAACCGGTGCCTACTATTACAATCAGAGGGAATCTCAGTGGTTACTGCGAGAAGGTCCGATATTCGCAGGAATAGTCCTGGCGGACGAGATCAACCGAGCAGCACCCAGAACTCAGTCAGCGCTCCTAGAGGCCATGCAGGAGGGTCAGGTCACCATAGAGGGGGAAACCAGAGATTTGCCCTCTCCCTTTTTGGTAATAGCTACACAGAACCCCATAGAGCTGGAGGGCACATTTCCTCTTCCGGAAGCTCAACTTGACCGCTTCCTTCTTAGGATATCCATGGGTTATCCATCCAAAGAGGACGAGAAAAGGATCTTGCTGACCCATTCCCCACAAAGCATCCGGCACATCGAGCCAGTCACTTCCACCCAGCAGATACTAGAAGCTGTAGATGAGGCCAATACAGTTGAGGTAGAAGAGTCGGTGGCAGAGTACATCGTCGAGCTTATAAGAGCTACCAGGGAACATCCAGCAGTGCAACTGGGAGGAAGTCCGAGAGCCGGTACAGCACTCCTGCGGGCATCACGAGCCCTAGCTGCGCTCAGAGGCAGAGATTACGTCCTCCCAGACGACGTAAAGGAGCTAGCAGTGCCGGTGCTGGCACATAGATTAGTTCTCACACAGGAGTCAATGCTTCGCGGACGAAGCACAGAGGAAATACTGCAGGAGATAATCGAGCAAATACAGGTGCCCGTAGAGGCGGAAGCATAGGTCGTTATGCAGGAAAGGCACCATGTCTATTGGCTAATATGTGGTCTGATCTTGCTCCTTGGAGGAGCCATAGGCCGCAACATAGTGATCACCACACTAGGATTGGTGCTGGTCGGCACCATAGGCGTCTCTTGGCTATGGTCTCGGTACGCACTCCGCGGGATAAGATTCCACAGGAAGATCCTACATCCTAAAATCTTCCCCGGGGAAAGCACCGAGATAGAGATGGAGGTCACCAACCTCAAACCGCTCCCCATACCCGAGCTACGTGTTAGGGAATACCTTGACAGATCACTGATTCCCTCGGGTACCACGAGCAGGGGACCCTACGGCTCGAACGTACATATATGGCACCACGTATCGATAGGTCCTCTGGAAAAAGTCAGGTGGCGTTACAAAGTAACATGCACTCGCAGAGGATATTACAGAGTGGGTCCCATACTGATGAAAACTAGTGACCCCCTTGGATTCTTTGATAGCGAATCGCATATTCCTGCCACTAGCAGAATACTTGTGTACCCAAGGCTGGTGCCTATCGAGCAGCTAGCCCCCCAGTACAGGCTGCCGTTCGAAGGTAGTAAGACTACACATGGAGTCATAGTAGACCCTAGCAATGTAGTCGGTGCGAGAACTTTCGTGCCCGAAGACACTAGAAGGCAGATCCACTGGAGAGCCACAGCCAGAAGCAGCCAACTGCAATCCAAGATCTGGAGGCCACTACAGGCACACAGCATGGTCATCTGTCTCAACTTGGAGGGGGCGACTGTTCCCTGGGTACCTCCGGATATCGATAGTGTAGAGCTAGGTATAAGCGTGGCCGCCACGCTCATCAATCAGGCCAGCCAGTCCCGCTGGGCATGCGGGCTGATAGTCAACAGCCTTCATCCAGGCACATGGAACCCTGTAAACATCAGACCATCACGAGACCAGAAAGCTTTCATGAACATGATGGAGATACTTGCCAAGATCCCAGCACATGAGAGCATGAAATTTACAGATGTTCTGGCTCGCGAGCGTCGCCAGTTCCCACAGGAGGCAATAATCGTAATCATAACCTGTGTGATGACTCCGGAGATTGAGGAGCAGATCCACATCAATCGAGCGCTTGGAAGAGAAGTTATAGTTATAGATCCCAAGATGGCGGTCACCAACAGCAAGCAGGCGACAGCCTCTGTAATTACCGAGAACGTGAGGCAGGGTTAGAGCATGCTCAGTCAGATCATAGCCCCCAAAAACTGGGTAATCTTTCTGCTGACAGGATCGGAATCCTGCTTGCTTTACCTCGCGATGCTAACCCTTTCATCTGATACTCGCTTCGTTCCACCTATGATATGGATGTGGCTTCTGGGTGTGATCGCCTACTTTATACCTAGACTTCTTCAGGGTCGTAGCCACGAATTATATGCAGGCATGACAATTGGTTGCTTCCTGACAACTAGTGTGCTCTCAGTGAAATACCTATGCTACCCCCATATCTCCTGGAGCGACCCCGACTGGATAAGGGACTACTTGCTTTCGCTGCTGGGCGAGGGGAATCTATCTGTTCGCAATCCGGGATTCGTATCCCTGGCAAGCATAATCATCTGGTTACGGCAGGTATTAAGGAATGCTCCAGATTCGGAAGATATCGAGTACTATCTGCGCATTGCTGTTGTGCCCATCTCAATTCTCACTGTTATAGGGATAGGAAGACTAGGCAATAACCCTAGCGTTACCTTGCTGATAGTACTATCCTTGGCAGGCTGTTATACCCTGGGCATAGCATCCTTAGCTGTTAGCAACTCCTTCCGCCAGGAAGGCGAAGAGCTTATCGGCAAAGGGATCGTGGGAAGATGGCTAATCTCCTCCCTATTCCCAATAGCCGTCCTGGCACTTCTAGGGATAGGTTTATCTCTGCTGCTGTACTCACCACAGACCTCGCTGATAGACATTCTGTTGGAGATTATCTCCACTATCTTGGGATGGATTTTGCTCATCATCAGCCTGATAGTTCAATTGATCCTGGTACCAGCAATCTACCTCATAGCTAAGATCTTTGAGCCAGCGTTGAACAGGCTGAATCTGAACCCTCTACCCGAACGGCCTCCCAGAAACACTCAGGAAGACCTCGAACGTCTCATCAGGCAACGTGGTGAGGGGCTGCCACAGCACACGCTCGAGATCGCACTGATAGCGGGTGTACTGCTGATAGTCCTATTCCTGCTGATTAGGCACAGACCATCCCGGGATAAACTTACCAAGGCAAGCGTGCAAAGAGAGCACGCTTACGGAGACCTGGAACTGGGCAAGACACTACGTGATCTGCTGGCAAGATTGGCCAGGAGGGGCAAAAAGATGGCCACAGATCCTCTCATGTTCCTCCTCAGGGACTCCAGATGGCGTTACACCGCAGAGGTAAGAAGAACATACCGGGAAGTACTCAGGCTATACCGGGAAATAGGCAAACCTAGGCTGCCCTACGAAACCCCATTGGAACATAGCACTCATCAGGGTCTATCTTCGCTTGTAGAGCTAGCTGACCTGTACGATCTGGCCAGGTACAGTCGAAAGCCGTTGACCGCCCAAGATGCCGCAAGAGCTAGAGAGCTTGCAGAGGAGATAAGAAATAAGCTAAGGATTGAAGCTAATCCACCTTCTAGCCGCAGATGAGCTGCTGATGCAGGACGTGAAACGCGACTATCGCCAATGCCACGTGAACGTTCAAAGACTTTATCTTACCATACATAGGAATATACACGGCGTTATCACAAACTGATAGAGTCCTGGTGGTAACTCCATGGTACTCATGCCCCACAACTAGGCATACCTTATCCGGATACTTCAAGGAATAATAAGGGACCGCTCCCTCTGCTACCTCGATAGCACAGGCCATGTAGCCCATCCCTTTGAGCTCAACTAGAGCCTCGTCAGCATGCTCCACATACCGCCATGGGATGCGTCTATGTGCGCCCCTGCCAACGCCCGCGATAGTTGAATCAGGAGGAGTTGGCGTCTTACCAGTTAGGATTATCTCCGAGGCTTCGCACCCATCAGCTATGCGAAAGGCAGCGCCCACGTTGACCGGGTCTTCCAGATCCTGTAACAGGAAAACCAGGTCTATCTCCGGGCGCTGCACGCCTCTCAGGAAATCTTTCAATGCCTTCGCCTTCAGCTGGCGTAACCTGGGCTTGTCACTCATGACTTATCTCGACCCCACAACACAAGAAAGTTGCTGGGCTGATCATTAGCGATGAGCTCCAGCAACTTTCCTGCTAACAGATATACCGACTCGGCTTTTATGGACTACTGCTCCTGGGACTCTGCCTCCGCAACTGTAGGGCGCTCTTCAGCCGGAATCGTAACGGGCGTACCACCGCCCCTACCAGCCTGACGCCTCTCCAGCCTGCGCATGAAGCGGTCTACCTGACCAGCAGTATCCACGATCCTTTGCTCACCAGTGAAGAACGGATGGCACTTAGAGCAAAGGTCAACCCTTATATTGGGCTTGGTGGACCTGGTCTTCCAGGTATTTCCACAAGAGCAGTGAACTGTTGCTTCTACGTACTGAGGATGGATATTTGGCTTCATAACTACACACCTATTGTTTCTTGATAAACTACTGAGCCAGAGGTACTACACTGACCTTCTTCTGAGTCCTGGAGTAGGGGGAGAACTTTACGGTACCCTCTACCAGGGAGAAGATCGTATAGTCCTTACCAAGGCCCACGTTATCACCCGGCCTGATCTTGGTACCCCTCTGGCGGACTATGATCATGCCAGGCTTGACATACTCACCATCAAACTTCTTGACGCCCAGGTACTTAGGATTGCTATCTCGACCGTTTCTAGAGCTTCCAACACCCTTCTTATGAGCCATCTGCGCCTCACCTCACTTTCTAGGCAACTATTTCGTCTATTTTTACTCTAGTGTAGTTCTGCTTGTGACCTGCCCGCCTGCGATAGCGCTTCTTAGCCTTGAACTTGAAAATCCTGATCTTAGGTCCTCTCTCCTGTTCAAGGACGGTAGCCTTTACAAGAGCCCCATCTACTGTAGGGTTCCCAACTTTGACGTTCTCGCCATCGGCAACCAGAAGCACGTCATCAAACTGAACGGCCTGGCCAGCCTCTGCGGACAACTTCTCTACACTAAGCTGATCACCAACAGCTACCCTATATTGCTTGCCGCCGGTGCGAATTACAGCGTACAATTACTGTCCCTCCATCGAGATGGTAAGAAGCTTTCGAGCAAACAACAAAAAGCAGGGCAAAACGCCTTGCCCTGGCAACTGCCAATTATAACAACTATCTCTCGCTAGCGTCAAAATCGTTACCTGTATCCTTGCGTTTCACCAAAGCCCAGACCATGCTCAAAAGAGCAAATATGCTTATAGCGACCGCCCCTGGCTCTCCGTACTTACCACCTATGCGAGCTATGCGCCCCCATGGCAGGTTGGGGAATTTCAGTCGTCCCAACGTATACAGGGCTTTATAGATCTCATATCTGCTTATCTTGCTCTTGCCCGCTACCCTGTCCACGAAGATTATGGGCAGCTCAACGACACGCATGCGCTGCTTCTCTACTTTGTAAAGCATCTCTATAAGGAAGCTATACCCGCTGGAAAGAATCGTCTCTGGGTCTACTCTTAGTAGCGTTTCCCTTCTGTAGCACCTGAAACCCGCGGTGCAGTCATGGGCAGAAAGTCCCAATACCGTCCTGGCCAACCAGTTGGCGAAGCCACTTATAAACCTGCGGTGCACTGGCCAACCGGAAGTACCACCACCTGGTACATAGCGAGACCCTATAACCAGATCCGCTGAAGCAGCGAGCTCCAGCATCTTTGGCAAATAGCAAGGCTGGTGAGAGAAGTCAGCATCCATGGTTATTATATATTGGTAGCCTCTGTCCAGCGCGAACTTAAAGCCAGCCCTGTAGGCGGTTCCCAAACCAAGCTTCCTGCTTCTCTGCATGAGATGCACTTGAGAGTGTTCTCTCTGGAGAGCCTTTACGACCTCGGCAGTACCATCAGGACTGTTATCATCTATTACCAGGATATCGAAATCATCACTTTGAGCCAGGATCTCATTTATCAGATTACCTATGTTGTCACGCTCGTTGTAACATGGCACTATAATGAGCGCCGGCCTGCTACTTTTCAAGTCCTTCGCAACTCCTTACAAGAGTTAGTAGATCACAGAATACAACAATAACTCTAATAGCATAAAATCAACCACAGATCGAACGGCAAATTCAAGGCTGAAGCCATTTGACCATCTAGGCAACCCTTTGTCAAGATCTTGTGCTCTACTTGTAGGTTATAATGCGGCTCGAACATGAGACTTCATTTGGGAGGTTAGGGAGATGTATGTAATTGTGCTGGCAGGTGGTGGCGGGACTAGGCTGTGGCCCCACAGCAGATCCAATAACCCTAAGCACCTGCTAAGACTGGTAAAGTCAGATACTACTATGATTCAGGAAACCGTCAGAAGGGTGTTGCCGCTCACATCCCCAGACAAGATCCTGGTGGTCACTAACCACAAACACGCAGATGAGGTAAGGAAGCAGCTTCCTGAGATCCCTCATGATAACGTGCTTGAAGAGCCAGTCGGGCGTAACTCAGGACCAGCCGTCGGCTACGGAGCCCTGCATGTGGCCCATGTTGACCCCGAGGCGGTTATTCTGACTTGCCCAGCAGATCACGTGATACTCAAGGAGGAAGAGTTTCGCTCTGCCGTAAAGGCAGCTGCTCAGGTAGCCCTAGACAACTACTTGGTCACCATGGGCATATCTCCAGGCTATCCGGATACTGGCTACGGTTATATGGAGCTGGGAGAAGAGATAAAGCATGTCGACGGCTATAAAGTCCACAGGGTGCTCAGGTTCACTGAGAAGCCCGATCTGCAGACAGCCACCGAATATGTGAACAGCGGCAGGTTCGTATGGAATAGCGGCATGTTCATCTGGAAAGCCTCGGTAATTCTCGAGGAGATCTCCAAATACATGCCCAATCTGCATACGGCGCTCCAAAAGATCAAGGGCGTCGTAGGAACTCCAGAAGAACGCCATGTAGTTAATGATCTGTGGCCACAGCTGGAGGATCTCAGCATCGACTATGGAGTGCTTGAGAAATCTGACAGAGTGGTTACCATACCTGTAGATATAGGTTGGAGCGATGTGGGTGACTGGGGAGCACTCGCAGAGATCCTCGAAAAGGACGAGAACGGGAACTCCTTAATAGGAGATGTTATGACGTTCGATACTAGAAACTCATTAATATATAGCTCTGGATGTCTGGTAACCACAATCGGACTGGAGGACATGATAGTGGTATCAACCGGGGATGCCATGCTAGTCTGTCCAAAGAGCAGAGCTGAGGAGGTGCGCAAGATAGTTAACAAACTGAGGGAGATGGGCAGAGATACCCACCTGTAGGAGTTCTACTATTGGCATAATTGCTGCTCTCGGCGTGTTATAAAGTCGGGTGATATTCATCCTTGACATTGCGATTACCTGAGTACTAAGCTTGTGATCCAGTTCGAAGAACATTAATCTCGAATAAATCGAAGGTAATCCTTAGAGGTTGATAAAGTATGGCAAACAAACTAGTGATAGTTGAGTCGCCTACCAAGGCTAAGACGATCAGCAGATATCTGGGCAGAGGCTACTCGATCAAGGCCTCCATGGGGCACGTCCGCGACCTTCCCAAGAGCAAGCTGGGAGTCGATACCGAGCACGACTTCCAGCCACAGTACCTCATACCCAGAGATAAATCAAAGACAGTCAAGGAGCTCAAGGAGAGCGTGGCCTCGGCGCGAGAAGTGTATCTTGCGACAGACCCTGATCGTGAGGGAGAGGCGATCGCATGGCATCTGATACAGGCCACGGGTATGGACACCAGCAAAGCCCGAAGAGTCGTATTTCACGAGATAACGCCAGAAGCAGTACGCAACGCCATGGCTAATCCTCGTGAGATCGACATGAGGCTCGTGGACGCTCAACAAGCTCGAAGGGTCCTCGACCGACTTGTTGGCTACAATATTAGCCCTCTGCTATGGAAGAAGGTCAAGAGAGGGTTATCAGCAGGAAGAGTACAATCAGTGGCCCTGAGGCTGGTAGTTGACCGTGAGCGGGAGATCCAGTCTTTTGTGCCAGTAGAATACTGGACCATCTCTGCTGACCTCGCCAAGCAACCTGCAAAGGGCAGGAGGCCAAGTCGGAAGGATCAGTTCAGGGCCTTATTGGTAAGAATCAACAACGAAAAAGTAGAGATCTCCAACGAGGAGCAGGCCAAAGCAATCATAGCAGCTTTGGAAGGCGCTACGTATAAGGTACTTGAAGTCAAGCAGCGGGAGATCCAAAGAAAGCCCGCGCCGCCATTTATCACCAGCACCATGCAACAGGAGGCATCCAGAAAACTTAATTTCAACGCCCGCCGAACCATGAGTGTGGCCCAGAGTCTGTATGAAGGTGTCTCGCTGGGTGATGAGGGAGATGTCGGCCTGATCACCTACATGAGGACCGATAGCACCAACGTGGCTACCGTGGCTCAGGAGGAAGCCAGGCAGGTCATAGCTCAACTATTTGGAGATAAATACCTGCCTGAGAAGCCACCAGTGTACACCAAAAAGGCCAAGAACGCCCAGGAAGCGCACGAGGCCATAAGGCCCACCAGCGTCAAGAGGCATCCTGATGCCATAAAGCAGTACCTCACATCTGACCAGTACAAGCTCTACAAGCTTATATGGCAGAGGTTTATAGCCAGCCAGATGGCCAATGCGATCATAGACGGCACCACCGTCGATATAGCAGCAGAACCCAGGAGCGGCGGAGCTTCCTATATATTCAGAGCTACAGGCTCGGTGATAAAGTTCGATGGCTTTCTCGTGGTGTACCAGGAAGGCAAGGACGATGACCAAGAAGAGGAGCTGGGCAGTAAGGCCCTGCCCACCCTAACAGAGGGAGAGGTCCTGAACCTAATACAGCTGCTACCAGAGCAGCACTTCACACAACCTCCTCCAAGATATACCGAGGCATCACTAGTGAAGGCTCTAGAGGAGCAGGGTATAGGAAGACCTAGCACCTATGCCATCATCCTCTCCACCCTGCAGGAAAGATACTACGTGGTCAAAGATGGCAAGGCATTAGTGCCAACGGAGCTGGGAATGCTCGTCAACGACCTACTGGTCGAGCACTTCCCGGACATAGTCGATGTAAACTTTACATCTCAGATGGAAGAGGAGCTAGATGATATAGCCTCTGGAGAGCGTGCATGGGTACCGGTAATCAGAGAGTTCTATGGGCCGTTCGAGCGCAAGGTGCGTATAGCGGAAGAAGAGATGCAGAAGGTTGACATTCAGGACGAACCAGCGGGCGAAAACTGTCCCAACTGCGGCAGACCTATGGTCTTCAAGATGGGTAAATATGGCAAGTTCATAGCCTGCTCTGGCTTCCCTGAGTGCCGTACGACCAAAGCCATAGTTAACCACACCGGTGTGCAGTGCCCAGCCTGCCGGCAGGGAGAACTGGTTGAGAGGCGTTCCCGCAAAGGCAGGAGATCTATCTTCTATGCATGCGACAGGTATCCAGATTGTGAGTTCACGATAAGCGCCAAACCTGTTCCACAGCCCTGTCCAGCCTGTGGTGGCCTCCAGGTCGAAGATGGCAAGAATGGGCAAAAGTGCATCAAGTGCGACGGACAGGGGAATATACTGCAGAAAACCGCCTAGAGAAAGTAATTGGAGGCCGTTATGGCCTCCAATTACTTCACAAATAACTCCCCAGATCAGGCGAGTAGGCAGCGTACAACTTCCACGGTAGACCTTAAACAGTTCTAATACAGAAACTTAGGCTGTATCTGTGGGTACTTCCACCCTCTCGAGCCTTACTCCGACATTTTCCTGGGATGCAGGTTGCTCACCCTGTTCCACAGTTTGATGGCTTCCCCTCACACTGCGAACAGCCTTAGGAAGTAGTGCTACGAGCAATAGCCCAGTGGCCATCCCTGAGCCCAACATCAAGAACCTGCGGGATGTGCTCATCCCCTGCTTGCTCAAATTTAGAGACTGCAGTTTGTGTAATATCTCCTCGTTTCTTTGAGCAACGCTCTTTATAATAGCTTCCTGCCTGGATTGTAGGGCTTCCATGACCACCTGGATCTTATCTTCAGGGATGTCGAACGTCTCGTTTCTCCATACAACTTCAGGTATAGGAATGGAGATCTTAGCCATAGCTCACTCCTCTATACTAGATAATGCACCCAGCAAGACATGGTATAAGAATAAACCAATTGCTCCCGTATGACAAATCACAAATACCATCTTATTAGCCTAACGAAAGATCTTTTGTATATAACCAGATAAGTATATATTGAAAAGAATAGCAGACACATAGAATATAAATAGAGAGCCTGCAGCTATAAACTAGCTTTATCCATGCCCCTTGCTCTTAGCTGCTTCATGCACAACTAGCGTGCTTACCAACCTGTCCAAATATTCTGATTGGCCACAAATACTAATCTTATCCAAGAAAGCCATGACTTATTCAACGAATGCAGAATCGCATCTTTTCATGACAGGTTAACAAAACCAACTTAGATCTTGACACTTATTATTATTATTACTACACTCAACTACATGAAACCTCCATAAACATTTGGGTTGCCTCAAGAACTACAAGGAGTATCAATTATGAAGAAGGAGATAGGATTTATCACGTTTTTTGTCTGTCTCTTAGGATTAACAGGTATAGCTAAAGCAGAAGGCGACTTTACGTCTTACATAACAGCAGCTTTGACAGGTTTCGACTCGCGCACTTGGTATGATGGGCATTATGACCATGCACACACTAAAATCAGGCTTGCAGGATGTAGAGACAACAACTATGCAAATGATCCAAATGACAATGTTACAATACAGCTAACCAAAGAAGGACTTCTAATAGATAAAAACATGGGAAGAATTAAGTTCTTCTGTTGGAATTCAGCATTAGGAGACTACGGAGAGATGGCCTCTTCTGGCAACTATCACTTTACTATCGTGGAGATAAACGGTTGTACTAACTGCAGCTTTAATATTAGTACTTCCAATCCTGGAGTCTGGGTATCCTACTAGTCACTGGTCCGAAAGAGCTTTATTAGTTAGCTGCTAATATCCTTACTTTACTTTAAGGCCAAACCAACTAGGGAGCATGTCTCGATTCGTAATCCGATGACAAATATACTTCTAACTGGAAGGAGCAATGACACTCTCTTTTGAAAGTATTACGTTTCGTTATTGGAGGTCCGCATCTCCGGTCCTGGATAACTTCTCATGGAACGTGCCTGCGGGTAGAACAGTGTTATTGGGACCCAACGGTGCAGGAAAGACCACCCTGTTGTCCATAGGAGCTAATCTACTAGCTCCCAAACATGGACACGTTCGCCTAGGAAATCTCAACCCAAGACATCGCAGGCAGAGAGCGCCCTATAGGCAAGCTGTGGGGTGGATGCCACAATATATCTATGCAGTACCAGGACTTACCACAAGGGAGCAAGTGGCCTATGCAGGGTGGTTGAAGGGACTAAGTAGAGCTCGCGCATGGGAAGCAGCTGCCCAAGCATTGGACAAGGTAGGATTAAAGAGACTTATGGATATTAAGACCTCTGAGCTCTCCGGCGGGCAGTTACGAAGAGTGGGGTTGGCCCAGGTACTTGTACACGATCCCTCAGTAATGCTTCTTGACGAACCAAGTGTAGGGCTTGATCCCTCTCAAAGAGCACGCTTTCGAGAGATAATGTCCCACCTACCTCCAAATGTATCCATAGTGGTATCTACCCACCAGGTCGATGATCTATCAGAGCTGTTTGATACAGTCGTGGTACTAGAAGCTGGCAAGATACGTTTCACTGGCACAGTAGAAGATTTCATGTCGATGGCCCCAAATAGACCTGATGACCGCAGAGCTGAGGTTGCATATTCAAGGGTAATCAAGGGAGAGTATTGATGCCACTTCGAACTATATTGCGCATTAGCCCTGCTGCCTGGCTTTTCCCTGCTGTAGTAGTTATAGCAATAGCCATCTCCAATACTATAATTGCGCCCCCAGAGCCTTATCCACCGGCCTTGACAGGGGCTGGGGAATTCTCGATCGTATTAGTAGCTCCAATTTGTGCCGCGCTTGCTGCATGGGAAGCAGGGCGTCTGCGTCGCGCTCACTGGTGGAATCTACCACATGTTCGTCCTTCGCTCTACATTGCTCTGTCAGCGGTTATAGCTCCACTCTGTGTAGGGTGGACCACCATTATGATTTCTATAGCGTTTAGACTGTTAAGCCGAGGAGTATTAATACCTGATCTCCGTATCCTGTTAGTAGCTATCGTCGTGATTTTGGCACAAACACTAATAGGATTCACAGCTGGTATCTGGCTTCCCCCTGTAATAGCAGCTCCAGCAGTTCTGATAGTGTTGTTTTCTTGGATGACCCTACCTCCCGGACTCAACGCGTTTTGGGTAAGACACTTAACTGGCGATCTATCTGGATGCTGTAGCGTGGATACTGATCTGGCACCCGGAGCCATGGAAGGGACCATTTTCCTAGCATTGGGGTTTATGTTAGCAGCTCTTATCATTTTGAACCCTCGAAGACGAATCATTATCTTGCTTACCTCATTGTTGCCAGCTATTATCGGCCTAGCTTTAGGAGCCTCGTTAGTACAGGGGATGGGACCGGACCCTTTGGTTCCTAGGAATCCCAAATATCTAGTTTGTTCAAATCAATGGCCTAAGGTGTGTGTATGGCCAGAGCATAAGTCAAGGCTTCTTGAAGTGTCCGAAATCGCAAGAAAGGCTGCCACAGCCTGGCAATCAATGGGAATAAGCGTGCCCAACACTTTTTCCGAGCACTATTCACTCAAACGAGGTGAGAACAGCTTTGGCTTCAGCTTGGAAGCAAATAGGATTATCATCGCTAATTCCTTGGCCTACAGCATGTTACCTCCTACGCCCAATTGCCCTGAAAACAGACCTTGGATAGGAGGTGATAGGCAAGAATATTTGAACGCCTGGTTAGACGAAGTAGCTGGGCTAACGGCCGATCAAATCTCTAATGAATTCCCCTCAGATGTACTGCAGACCGTAGCAAGGGTACGTCGCATGTCGATACCTGAACAAAGGACATGGTACAAAAGGAACTTTCAGATGGCGCAAAAGTGTGGCTCTTTACCACATCTCGAGGTTGATAAATGAGACTATGGCTCAAAGTACGCCGCGCCTGGATATGTGTACCAACTGTCCTGCTAACGGCACTTGCAATCGATCTTTCTAAGTATCTGTACCTGTCAATACCAAACCTCTTCGGTGGTGATATGCTCAAGCTACCCATGCCCCTTATACTTGGAATAGCTATATGCATAGTTCTAGGATGGGGTCTGGGAAGCGGCAACCCTTCTCTGGAGTCGGTCGCTAGCCGCCCGATACAGGAGCTTGATATGGCCTATACTTTGGCTATTACGTTATTAAACCTAACTTTGTGCATCCTCCTACACTTAATAAGCAACGCTGATATCGTTCTGGCTGCAGGACGCAATGTGCTTGGTTACATAGGACTTATGCTGTTGGGGCGGAGCCTGCTTGGATCGAATGCAGCTACTATTCTACCTACAGGGTTCGTGATTCTTGTAGGCATGTTAGGCCAAAATCAATACGGTAGAATCCATCGCTGGGCTTGGCCGCTGGCAGGTTCCGAATACAAGTTATCTTGGGTGCTAGCTATAGCACTACTTATTATTGGCGCTGCTTGCAACCTATTTCAGATAAAAATCCTAGGCACAAATACATGGAACAATAACAACTGAGAAGTTGTATACATCTGCTATAGTAGAAAGTCGCGCTATTTCTATCTGTGGCCAAAAGATGGTCTGCTAAAAAGGACAGTGGCCAGGAATGGCTCACCACTTCCATTCCTGGCCCTCGGAGGGATGTCTGCTCCAAACTTCCTGTCCCTACTTTTAATAACGCATAATAGTTCCAAAAGTTTCCATCCAAAATAAAAAGCAATTAATTTTTTGCTTAATTCGAGCTTGACAAACTTGAGTGTAAAGCTGTAAGCCGCGAACAGGTCTATGTATAATAGATGCGGTTATTTGTCGGAGGAGCAATAGACAAAGTATGTGGCAGGCTCAAACTTTCATGTCTCAGGATGAAGAAACCGCGCTGGCTGAGATGCTTGCATGGCTCAATGAAAACGAAGAGGTCATAGTTGAGTATCAAGCTATACAAGTTCACCAGCCTGACGGTACCCATGTTTGTGTAGTTGCGTACCGGGCTCGCCGCCTAGAGTCGCAGGCTTTTATTACCTAGATGCTTCTAAGTCACGAACATATAAAAAGTAGCTTCGAATCACTCTACCCCTTTGAACTGGATGATTTTCAGAAGGAGGCTATAGACGCCTACCTTAAGGAAGGCTCCGTACTCGTGGCTGCCCCCACAGGTACTGGCAAAACCGTAATAGCCGAGTTCGGAGTGCATGATGCGTGGCTAAGGGGTCATCGCGTCATGTACACCACGCCCATCAAGGCCCTCAGCAACCAGAAGTACAGAGATTTCAGGGCCAGATACGGGGATGATGTAGGACTGCTCACAGGAGATGTCATAGAGAATAGCCATGGGCGCATACTGGTAATGACAACTGAGGTCCTACGTAACATGCTGCTACAGACTCCATGGGAGCTGGAAGACGTAGCATGTGTGGTCTTCGATGAGGTGCACTATCTGTCTGACCCAGAGCGAGGTACGACCTGGGAAGAGGCCATAATTCTATGTCCAGAGCACATACAACTGATATGCCTGTCAGCTACGGTATCCAATGCCCAGGAGATAGCCGACTGGATAAGCAGGGTGCATCGCCCTACAAAGTTGATAGCTCATTACGAGAGGGCTGTACCGCTTTCCTATTACTACTTCATAGATAACACTATCCTGCCAGCCTTTGATAAGAACGGCAAGCTCAACAAGAAGCTTCTCAGCCTTGGCGGAGAAGCAAGGCAGAGGTTCAGAAGGCGTGTGAACCTGTCCGTCCAGGAAAGCTTGGAGAGCGAGAGAACAGAACCCAAGCCTCCGGATATCGTGCGTGTCCTGAGAGACAAAGACATGTTGCCCGCTATATACTTCCTTTTCAGCCGCAAGGATTGCGAGATCGCAGCCGAGCTATGCAGGTCTATGCGCCTGCAACTGGTAAGCAGCAAGGAGCAGAGAGACGAGATAAAGCGAGTTATAGATTTGTTCTCTCAGAGGATGCTGCCAGAGGATCGCAATCTTGCGCAAGTGAAGACAGTGCTGGACCTAGCCAGACAAGGGATAGGCTTCCACCATGCAGGCTTGCTCCCAATCCTCAAACAACTTGTGGAGGAGCTTTTCTCCAGAGGACTCATGAAGGTCGTGTTCGCCACCGATACCCTGGCCCTGGGAATAAATATGCCAGCCAGATCGGTGGTTATAGGACAGATGAGCAAGTTTGATGGGCAAGGCGTACGTCCCCTCACACCCAACGAGTTTCAGCAAATGGCAGGCAGAGCCGGGAGGAGAGGTATAGACAAAATAGGGCACGTAATTGTCCCCTACAGCTCATGGGTAAGCTTCAGGGAAGCCATGGAAATAGCTACCGGAGAACTCCACCCCGTACAGAGCGCTTTCGTACTTCGCTATAACACCGTTCTCAACCTCTGGGATCCACCCAAAGGCGACAGGGTGCTGTATGTTCTGCAGCAGAGCCTAATGCAGTTTCAAACTAACAGGCAGATCCGTGAGATCTCGGAAGAGATCAAGCAGTGGCAGGTCCAAATAGACTCCATAGACAGGGGCTGCCTTATAGGTTATTCCGATGGCGAGGAGCTGCTCAGCGAGTATCAGGAACTCAACCATACACGCACAGCCATAGCTAAAAGACTGGAAGAGCTGAGGAGAGAGCAAAGAGCTCTGCAGGAAAGGCTCAAAGAACTTCCCTGGAAAAAGCCTTCCAGGGAAGCCCTGAGGAAACTCTTTCGATCTCTGGTACCTGGAACCATGGTTCACCTATCCCAAAAGGGGTGGTGTATATATGCTGGCAGGAGTGCAGACGGCACCATACATCTTATATGCGATGGCAAGGTGCACAAGCTCGCCGCCTATAATGAAATAGACTACCTACCCAGCTCCGAAGATCGCATAGACCTCCCGATAGAGATTTCGGAAGATGTTTGTTCAGGCGGGATAGTTGAGCTGGATGAACTCGTATGGCGCAAGCTACAGGCTAATATCGAGCAACTGGAACTACCAGATCTCGAAGCACTAATACGCAGACACCGAGAACAGATAGCTCTATCCATCTCTGATCAGATGGAGGCCTTGAAATTCGACGAGGAGCAGACCCAGGCTGAGCTCAACGACCTTCTGGAGCGTATACGCAACCATCCATGCGATGCTTGCGAAGTCCGTAAGCAGCACCAGAGGAACATTAGAGAAGCTGCTCGCCTGATGCAGAGAAGAGCAGAGGCCGAACTAGAGCTGGAGGAGCGATCTCGTGAGAGCGAGCGCCAGATCAGAAAAGTCCTCAAAGGCATAGTATCGGTGTTGCACCAGTTTGGATATCTAGAGGATGGTTATCAAACCGAAAAGACCGACCTGCTTGCCAACTTGTTCGACACTAACGGATTAATCATCTGCGAGCTAATATACAGGGGATATCTTGACAACCTGTCACCTCCAGATATAGCGGAAGTGTTATCATGGTTTGCTTATGACAGAGATCGTCAGTTCAGCAATATGCATATACTCCCCAAACACCTCATTAACCTCAGGAGACAGTTAGATGATCTGGAGACCAGGATACTGCGCGCCGAATCCAGAGCAGGAGTCCAGATCTCACAAGGCTATAACCCATACTTCTTCGGTATGATGAGAGCATGGTGCAACGGAGCAAGCTTGTCACAGATCCTGGACAAGGTAGATATAGGAGAGGGCGACCTGGTCATGACCTTCAACAAAACCCTGGATCTCATCCGACAAGTAAGAGACATGCTAATGCAGGCAAATCCGAGCTCGCAACTACTTCCAAAGCTGGATCAGGCAACCGCGCTTGCGCGTCGGGGCATAATAGAGCAAAGCTACAGATTAGGCTTCAGCCTGGACGACGATACCAAAGAGATCGCAGAGTCTCCATCGCCAGAGAGCACTATAGAGTGAGTAGCCCTGAGAATTGAGTCTTTGCACAGAGAAAAGCCCAAATATTATGAACTATCCCTCCAAAAATGGCTTGTGGGGAGCAAAGCGGACAACCTCCCTGGGATTCCTGACAAGGAGCCTATAATGTGTAATATTTCTCCTCCAAGTGGCGATATTACATATGGAAAAGGCACTCGGAGGCTACCAATCACTATGACACCAAACGCACAATCGTTTGAGGTACAAGAGAGGGAAAGGCTGGTACGGATCTACAGGAGTCTTACTGGGGATCCAGATACTGCAGAAGATCTGGCACAGGAAGCCATTATCGAGGCCTGGCGCAATAAACACAAGCTTCATGACCCATCTGGCAGGTGGAGGTGGCTGTCCAATATAGCCCGTAAGGTTTACCTGCGATGGTCAAGAGATAGAGCCAGAGAATACAGGCGTATAGAGATCATCGGCCAAGATCTCTCTAGCAGGCTAGAGCTCGTAGAGGATTCAGAGCTGTCGATCGAGCTTGAGCGTGAGGATTTAGCAACAATACTTGACGAAGCCTTACGCCACCTACCAGCAGAAACCAGAACCATCCTACTGCAGCATGTAATTAAAGGAATACCGCAGGCCGACATAGCTCGAAAGCTTGGGATTTCCGAAGGAGCAGTGGCTGTCAGAATACACAGAGGCAAACTGCTTCTTAGAAAGATCCTCCTCTCCCGCCCAGATTACGTAGAGAGCTACGGCATAGGTGCCTCGTCAAGCTCATGGCAACCCACAGATATATGGTGCCCCTTCTGTGGGCTAGACAAGCTACAGGGCAAGCTGGACCCAGTAACCGACACGTTTATGATGAAGTGTCCCACATGCACCCCATCACCTGATGATCAGCTCATCAACGGGAGCAATATAGGTATAGCAAGATCTCATACCACACTAAATAGCGCGCTCAACAAACTCATGAAGGAGGCTTGCGAATATTACGGGCAGGGTTTACGCACCCGTAGGACGCAATGCCTAAGCTGCGGCACAACGATACCTTTGTGGATCGAGCTAGCTCCAGATAGCGAGTGTCCAATAAAAACCTCCATGCACTTCATCACCACTATATGCCAGCATTGCCAGGAGGAGAGCAGGTCGTTGCTCGCCGGCCATGCTCTCAGTTTGCCCCAGGGCAGGATGTTCTGGAAGGCTAACAAGAGAATACGCATGTTGCCCGAACAGAACGTGGAACGAGAGGGAAGAAAAGCTGCGGTCACAGCCTTCGAGAGCGTTTCCAGATCCGCAAAATATGAGGTTGTATATGCGCTTGACAACTACGACATCCTACTCATCAATAATCGATAGCGAACGGTCTGCACTGGCAATAGACGTAAGAAATCTGACTAAGAAGTACAAGAACGGTAAAGTAGCCAACGACCATCTCTCACTACAGGTGGACAGAGGCACCATATTCGGCCTGCTTGGGCCCAATGGAGCTGGCAAGACCACGCTGGTCCTGCAGATACTAGGGTTGCTGGCCCCAACTTCCGGAAGCATATATGTGGAAGGCATAGACGTTATAAGCAATCCTGAAAAGGTCAAGCCCCTGGCTGGATACATGCCACAGACCCGTATAGCCATGCGTAATTTGGAGGTAGATAGAGCCCTATACATCACAGGGAGGCTGCGTGGGCAATCTCACGAGCAAGCGCGCAAGCAGTCAGAGGGCTTGCTGGAGATGCTGGACCTAACCGAACATCGCAAGCAGTTTCTTGACAGGTTATCCGGTGGACTACTAAGGGTGGCAGCTATGGGTATGGCACTAATGGGAGATCCCCATTTGGTAGTGCTAGATGAGCCCACCAACGAGCTGGATCCCGTCAGGAGAAGAATGGTATGGGATGTTATCCTTGGCCTCCAAGACTATTACAAGCACCCGGTCACTTGTCTTTTGGTCACCCACAACGTACTGGAGGCCGAAAGGATAGTTGAGAGAGTAGCCATAATAGACAAAGGCAAAGTAGCAGCCATAGGCACCCCTGGAGAGCTTAAGTGTCAGTTGGGTGATGAAGTTAGGCTAGAGGTGGTTATCAAGCCCGATGTCCTCACAGAAGAGATTGCCCTTAAGGTCGAAGAGACCCTGCACGATTTCGGAAGAGTCATCCCATTTCGTCAAGGTCAGTACGCGGTATTCGTCCCACGCGTGGGGGTAGGCAGCGCCACTGACAAAATACTTGGTGCGATTGATGGCCTCGTGGATGACTTCAGGCTTTCCCCACCCTCCCTCGAAGACGTGTACATCCACATTACCGGCAGCAAGATAGAGCTGGAGGATGAACAATGAGAAGATTTTGGCTGGAGGTACGTTACCTCTTCACTATTCAAATACTTGAGGAAAGGGGATGGCTGGCAGGTACTATATTCTTCACTACTGTGTTCCCCTTGTTGTTGGTATTTGGTCTCGGGCTCATAGGCAGTGGACAAACTAAGGAGGGACTAACCTATATAATAACGGGCTCCACCATCTCTTCGCTTACCTTCGTAGGCATCACCATGGTAGGACAATCCCTGGGCTGGATGAAGGACCGAGGCGACTTCTTGTACTACGCATCATTACCTATCTCCAAGTCCAGCCTCATAGTAGCTGTCATGGCTAGCAAGCTGGTACTACAACTGCCAGGGATCATCGCAGCTCTGGTAGGTGGCACCCTGATGTACGACTTACACTTCAAACCTAATCCAGTAGTAATAATCATACTCCCGCTAACCGCGCTTGCTCTCTCAGGGCTAGGAGCTGCAATAGGATTGCTCAGCCCGAGCTATCAATTGGTTAACATTTTCAGCCAGGTGGCTGGCATTACAGTGATGTTCGCAGCCCCTGTGATGATTCCCTGGGAGAGCCTACCTAGAGTTCTCCAATGGTTTGGTTGGCTGCTACCCCCCTCATATGCTGCCGATGCATTGCGAAGGGCTGTGTTAGGCATAAATGACACAAGGCTCATGATGGATCTCCTGGTCCTGACAACATGCGCCCTCGTATCCATCATAGGTGTAACAAGGGGGCTGAGGTGGCGTTTAAGATGATGTCTACGTATAACCTGCAAGAACTGCTGCGGATTTTTGCGCGAATTTGCACGAAATCTTGACGAAAACTATTGCTATCCCGAGAGAAGTTTGTTAAAGTAAATC
>JBHORE010000076.1:0-2705 GCA_042408415.1 Thermobaculum sp. | reverse complement strand
TGCTCGAAGCCTGCCGGATAGAAGTAGTTCTTGGAGTACTTGAGCAGGTACTTGGTGGCTATGGTTTCATAGCCCTCCGGGTGGACACCCGGGGTGATCCAGCGCTTGAGCCCGTCCTCGGTTAGCAGGCTGGTGTGGCTGGGCAGCCACAACCCCGCCTTGCAGAGCCCAAGCTGGTACTCATCCGAGGAAAGGAAGCGGAGCAACTGCCAGGCGGCATCGGGATACTTGGTGCGGCTACAGATGACGTGACAGTGAGCTTGGGCCTCGGTCACGACCTTCTTCATCTTCGGCAGCACTCCGCAGCCGAACTTGAAGTTCATCTTGGAGATGTCCTGCAGGGCCCATGAGCCGTCGACGAGTATTGCCAGCTTGCCCGAGGCCAACATCTGCCAGGAACTCATGCCCAGCTGCTGCATCTGGGCGGCCTGTGGAGCTACCTGGTGCTTGACTGCCAGGTCCGCTAGTGCCTGGATGGCTTCCATTGCTTCGGGCTCTCCCAGGTGGCACTTGTAGTCTGAGGTAAAGGCCTCGCCGCCGTTGGAGAAGACCAACACGTCGCGTGGCAGCGACCAGGTTGGCCAGCTGACCCCCCACTGCTGGACCTTGGAGGCGTCGAAACCAGGTTGGCCAGGGTGCTTGCCTGAGGCATCGACGGTGAGCTTGCGGCAGATCTCTAAGAACTCGTCCCAAGTCCAGGCTTTCTCAGGGTCCGGGCTTGGGGGCTCCACCCCAGCCTTCTCCAGGATGTCGGAGTTGTAGTACAGGTGATGGATAACCCAACAGGAGCCGATGCCGAACCACTTACCGTTGATCGTTGCCCGCTCCTTCTCCTGCGGCTCTATGAAGTAGTCCTCCTTGCCTATGACTGGGTCCTGCTCGACGTAAGAAGTGATGTCGAGCACCACGCCGCGCGAGACGTAGTCCGCCAGGTTACCCGTCCAGAACACGTCCGGAGGAGTACCGCCAGCGAGCGCGGTCTTGAGCTTTGTGACGTAATCCTGGGGCACGTGGATCCACTTGACCTTGATGTTGGGGTGTTGTTTCTGGAATGAGTCCAGACCCTTCTGGACGTTCTGCTTCTCTAGGGGGCTACCCCAGCCCATCATGCTGATGGTAGTGGTGCCGCCCTGTGATGTCCCCCCGGATGGGGTGGTGGGAGATGTGCCCGGGGTGGCCGAACCCCCGCCGGAGCCCGCCCCACAGGCGGCCAGCAGCGAAGCGGAAGCCACTCCTAGGGCCAGCTTGCCGGTACGTCGAAGGAAACCTCTACGGGAAAACCTATGGTAAGCCATCACTGTATCTCCTCCTGCTAGATGGTGGTTGGTTGCCTGCTACGGAAGTGGGTCCTGTTAGGCAAGAGCTATACCGCTCACCTCCTTTTCTAAATGTTTAGATCTAATCGATTAGATTAACATTAATATAGCCAACCACAGCTGTCAAGACCTTTCGGTGTGGTAATATGGATTGGCCTTTATGTCGTGGCCTCTTTTGCTAGGTGTTGGATAGTATGCAGCGGAAGAAACGTGTGACATTACAGGATGTAGCGCGCAGGGCCAATGTCTCCACGGCCGTGGTGTCCTACGTCATCAACAACGGTCCTAGGCCCACCTCGCCTGAGGTGCGCCAGCGGGTGTTGGAGGCGATCGAGGAGCTAGGCTACCATCCCAACGCCTTTGCTCGCGGTCTGCGCGCCCAGAGGACGCACACCATAGGCTTTATAGCCACGGATTTCTACCCATTTGAGGTGTTCACCTCCCACTACTGTGCATCCATCCTCACCGGGGTGAGCGAGGAGCTCAAGCAGCACGATTACCACCTGCTGGTGTATCCCATGGTAGTCGGCGAGGAAGTCGGACAGTTGCGTAGGCTGCTGATGGGTGGTAGGCTCGATGGGGTGATAGTAAGGCTCATCGAGGACTCCCCACAGACGCGCGAGATCTTGGAACTAATAGCTTCCACCCAGATGCCTTGCGTCTGTATCGAGAGCGCTCCCGACCCTCGCTATCGCATACCTGCCATAACCTACGACGATCGTGAGGCCGCCAGGAGGGCCACGGCCTACCTAGCAAGCAAGGGTCACGCGCGCATCGCCCATCTGTCGGGCGACCTCAAGTATCCCACAGCTAGGGCAAGGTTGGAAGGCTATATGTGTGCTATGCAGGAGGCAGGTCTGGGGGATAACGTCCTCGCCGTAGGCGGGAGCTGGGAGATTAGGGATGCTGTCAGGTGCACTAGGGAGCTGTTGACGAGCGGTACTCCGCCCACGGCTATATTCGCCGCCAGCGATGATTTGGCCATTGGGGCGGTGGTGGCGATCTCGGAGGTGGGGCTGCGCATCGGGATGGACATAGACGTCGTGGGGTTCGACGATATCCCTATGGCCTCCCAGATGGTGCCGCCCCTCACCACCGTGAGGATACCTCTGGTGGAGATGGGTCGGCGTGCTGTCGAGAGCTTGCTTGGAATCGTGTCTGGCGATGCTGATGATCCTCCGAGCGAGGTGGTGCCACTCACCTTGGTCGTGCGCGACAGCGCCTAGCCACCAACGGCCGCCGGTTCCTGAGAGTCCAACCATCTAGCTATCCTATTGTTTTCGTCCAACAGTGCTACCTTCGGCTGCCAGTTGGGTGGAGGTGGGCTGGGTACGTAGGAGTAGGCCATGATGATCACCCTGTCCCCAGGCTGTACCAGATGGGCGGAGG
>JBHORE010000035.1:0-17496 GCA_042408415.1 Thermobaculum sp. | reverse complement strand
ACATATATCCTCGATCCTTGGGTCGGGGTAGTGATTGATATCTATGACGTTATCCAGGAAGTGCACTCCGAGATCCACCAGCTCCCCTAGCTTGCGCCAGTCCAGTTGTCGGCGATCCGGAGGGCCCGTCACCACCGCGTTGAGGTTGATCGAGCCCAGGCAACAGGCCTCGTAAGGATGGAGAGGCTCCTCCGCGCAAGGGTTGGTCGCCTCGATCTCTCCCAGATGCTTGGTGGGGTTCTGCCTGTTGATTGTGTCCAGCGCTACCAGGCCAGGCTCGCCGCTGTCCCACGCCTCCTGGACGATGAGCTCCCAGATCCTCCTAGCGTCCTCGCGCTCCCACACTGAGTGATCGCGAGGGTTGACTAGCGGATACTTCTCGCCCTTCTCGACGGCGCGCATGAACTCGTCGGTGATACCGACCGAGATGTTGAAGTTGTTGAGGACTTGCCTGTCCCGCTTGCTCGTGATGAATTCCCTTACGTCGGGATGGTCTACGCGCAGGATCCCCATGTTGGCGCCTCTACGCTTGCTCCCCTGCTTGATCGTTTCCGTCATGGCGTTGTAGAGCATCATGAAGGATACTGCACCGGAGGAAATACCCCCGGTGGAGTGGACTACATCCCCGCGCGGCCGCAGGCGGGAGAAGGAGAATCCCGTGCCTCCTCCGGTCTGCTGGATCAGCGCCGCGAGCTTGAGCGTGTCAAATATTCCCTCCAGCGAGTCCTCTATCGGCAGCACGAAGCAGGCCATACACTGAGAGGAAGGTGTACCCGCGTTCATGAGAGTGGGGCTGTTGGGCAGAAACTCCAGGCGCGCCATTGCCTGATAGAACCTCTCAGCAGTAGCGGCTACCTGCGATCGAGGACCGTACAGCGCATCGGCGTCCGCGACCGCCCTGGCCACGCGCCAAAACATCTCAACCGGTGTCTCGACGATCTCCAGTTTGGCGTTGCGCCGAAGGTACCTCTCCTCCAGCACGATCAGCGCATTGGTGGAAAGCTTAGGCTCTTCCATGTCTCATCTCCTCCGACCTCCAGAGTTTAACATAATCCTCGAGGTTTGTGATATCTTGCTGGCAACGTGGACATCGAGGGGCTATATTGCTTGTATGAGAGGTTACCACAGCAAACAGGGGAGATCGAGACCCAGGACGGGGTACTTGGTACGGGTGATCGTGGCGGCGGCAGCGCTGGTGCTGGTGAGCGCGGTTGGCTACTGGGTACTGGCCGAGGATGTGTCCCAGCCATCTCCCACTGCCCGTATCACGACGCCTACGACTGTCAGGGCGGTCCCCGCCATGCTGACCAGTACGAAGGCAAGCCCGTCGTCCACGTCCATCCCGCCAACTCCTGTCGTTAGGGATCGGCGTGTGAGCGGAGGACGGGAGGTGATCCCAGTATACAGGAGCTCGGCCAACAAAGCCTACGCACGGGCGCGTGCGAGGCACAGGGATAGCAGGATGCCCAAGGTGCCTCCCACGCCGACGCCTCGCCCCACTCCAACAGCTGTGCCCACGCCCACCCCAACGCGGGTACCACCTACTCCTACCCCGACATCTCCGTCTCCAACCCCGACTCCCACTCCTACGCCTCCGCGGGACGACTTTGTAGGCTACGTCAGTCGTATAGATATAGCTACTCGTAATCGGATGCGCTACTCCTGGAGGCCCGGGTGTCCGGTGCCGCTTGATGAGCTCAGGCTGGTCACTGTCCGTTACTGGGGCTTCGATGGCCGACCGCATATGGGGGAGCTGGTGATCCACGAGAGGTACGCCTACGCCATAGTGCAGGTGATGCACGAGCTGTACGATGCTAGGTATCCCATAGAGAGGATGCAGCTCGTGGACGTCTACGGCGGGGACGACGACAGATCCATGGCCGCCAACAACACCTCGGCCTTCAACTGCCGTTCCGTGACAGGGCGTCCCGGTGTGTGGTCCGAGCACTCCTACGGATGGGCGATCGACATCAACCCCGTGCAGAACCCCTACGTCACAGCTAGTGGCGTGGTGTTGCCCTCTGCCGGCCAGCGCTACCTGGATCGTACGCAGGACCTCCCTGGGATGATCCATCCGGATGACGTGGTGGTGAGGGCGTTCGCGCGCATCGGCTGGAAGTGGGGCGGCTACTGGAGCGATCCCAAGGACTACCAGCACTTCTCAGCCACCGGCAGGTGAGCTCGGTCTCCAGAGTGCCCAAGGGTTGACATTTTTCCAGTAAAATGGTAGATTTTGGTCGACTGAGGGGGAGTATCTTAGTCAGGCGTCATCGTCAGTACGGCCGCAAGGCCCGGTGCCGCCGGCTGGATCAGCCAAGAGAGACCTTCAGCTAGAAATTAGCTGGAGGTTTTGTTATGTCTGTTGACCTTTGGATCTGGGCCGTATTTCTGGGTGTCATAGCTTTCTTCCTCTTGCTCGACCTCTTTGTGTTCCACCGGGAGGCGCATGTGGTCTCCATGCGCGAGGCCGCAACCTGGAGCGCGATCTGGATAGCGATGGGGCTGGCCTTCGGCGGGCTCATCTGGGTGTGGTTTGGCCCCACCGCCGCGGGAGAGTACCTAGCAGGCTACCTCATAGAAAAGAGCTTGTCGGTGGACAACGTCTTCGTGTTCGCGCTGATATTCTCCTATTTTGCGGTGCCGGCCGCTTATCAGCACAGGGTGCTGTTCTGGGGAGTGGTGGGCGCCATCCTCATGCGCGCTGCATTCATCGCTGCGGGCGCGGCCCTGCTGGAGACCTTCCACTGGATCATATACGTCTTCGGTGCTCTGCTCGTGGTCACCGGCGTGAGGATGGCCAGTCGGAGTCATGACGAGGTACATCCAGAGAGGAACCCCCTGCTGCGCCTGGCGCGCCGCTTCATCCCCATGCTCTCCGAGTACAGAGGGCAGCGCTTCTTCGTGCGGGAGGGGGGTAAGCTGTGGGCCACGCCCTTGTTGGCCGTGCTGATAGTGGTGGAGACCACGGACGTGATATTCGCGATCGACTCCATCCCAGCGATCTTTGCCGTCACTCAGGAGCCGTTTCTGGTGTTCACCTCCAACGCCTTCGCGATCCTTGGTCTAAGGGCGCTCTACTTCCTCCTTGCGGGGATGATGCATCGGTTTGTGTACCTGAAATACGGCCTGGCAGGCATCCTGGTGTTCGTGGGAGCCAAGATGCTCCTAAGCGACGTTTACAAGGTGCCCATCTGGATCTCCCTAGCGGTGATAGCCATCTTGGTGGGCGCCTCCGTGATAGCCTCCCTGCGCGCGACCGAGACCCGTTCTCAAGAGGCGGTGCACGAGCATAGCTAGCCGGGTGCCCACCTTTTCTCTACCCTCCCTATACCCCCGGTCAACCATTCCGGTTTGGCCGGGGTGTATGCTTGCAGGGTCAGGCATGTAGGGCCAAGGAGGAGACGGATGTACGGTACCATAGCTGAGATGCATGTGCGGGCGGGCATGGAGGATGCGCTGGCAGAGATCGTCGATCGACAGAGGGCAAGACATCACGAGATCCCAGGATACCTGATGTCCTGGGTCTTCCGCTCCGACGCTGATCCCGATGAGTATTGGCTGGTAGCTATATTCCAGGATAAGGAGACCTATACGCGCAACGCCGATAGTCCAGAACAAGACGAGGAGTACCAGATGATTCGGGCGCTGCTGACAGCAGACCCTGTCTGGCACGACGGCGAGGTGGTGCACACAGACTCAGCAGAGAGCTAGATCCTGATCACGACTTTGCCAAGGTGCTTCCCGCTCTCGAGGTAGCTGTAGGCCTCTGGGGCGTTCTCGAAAGGGAACACCCGGTCGATTACCGGATGCAGCTGCCAGCGTTCGATCGCCCTATTCATCTCCTCGAAGTCGCGCAAGCTGCCGACGTATACGGAGTCCACGCGGATAGCCTTGTCATTCCCCTTCGCAGCTTCCAGGTCCCCGGGAGCGCCGCTCAGCAACCCTACAAGCGTGATGTGGCCTCCTTCACGCGTGGCCCTGAGCGACTTGGGCAGCGTTTGGGCACCGCCCACCTCTACCACGTGGTCAACGCCCAAGCCGTCGGTGAGCTTGAGCACCTCTTCATCCCAGTCGGGCCGCTCTCGGTAGTTGATGCCAGCATCAGCACCCAGCTGACGGGCCCGCGCGAGTTTATTGTCGCTGCTGGAGGTCACTATGACCTTGGCACCCACATGCTTGGCGATCTGGAGCGCGAATATGCTCACACCGCCCGTACCCAGCACAAGCACGGTCTGCCCAGGCGCAAGTTTGCCCAGCACCATCAGGCTGACCCAGGCTGTAACGCCGGCACAGGGTAGCGTTGCCGCCTCTTCGAACGACAGGAAGTCCGGGATGTGGACCGCGCCCGTCTCCTCGAGCACTACGTACTCCGCCAGCACACCGTCTAGATCTCCTCCTAGTGCTGAGGATGTCTTGGACTCATCTGGAGGTCCATCCACCCACCTCTGGAAGAAGGCGCTTGCTACTCTGTCTCCCGGTCGAAGTCGAGTCACACCCTCTCCAACCTGTACCACTTCGCCGGCGCCGTCGGACAGCGGTACCAGCGGCAGGCGTGGGGATCCCCTTCTGTAGCTCCCGCGGGCTACGAGCAGGTCGCGGTAGTTGAGGCTCGCGGCATGCATCCTCACCAGCACCTGCCCAGGCCCTGGAGATGGCGTAGGCCGCTCGACGAGCGTTGGCATCCTCCCTTGCGGGTCCCTAAGCTCATATGCGCGCATATGCATCCCCTTGTGCGAGATGTCCCTTCCAGTGTAGTGGCCGGATGCATCCTCCCGCAAGGAGCGGAGACCTAAGATACTGGAGTACCCATGGTAACTACTACCCCTCGATCGAATTCAGTTGGTGGCCCACCGGCAGTAACGTGCCCCAGCGCGTAGATCCCCGACGAGATGAGCTTGACTGGAACCTTTGTCCGCTGCGGACGTGCACGAAGTAGGTTCTCCATCGCCTCTATCGGTGGAGCTATCAACGTGGTCCCTATGCCTAGCCTCCACAGGTCGTTGGTGTGTTCGGGCAGAGGTTGCCCGCCACCACGACCACGATGTGGCCGCAGGGAATCCCCCTCGAGTGGTCCCCAGGACGTAGCCGAAGGGCTCATCCAGTACCATCAGGAACCTCACGCCGGCCTCGATTCTCAGTCCTGGTCTCAGGAGCCTCGTCGCCATGCCTGCTATCCGGATGCTTCCACATAGGATGGGTAGCAGCTCCCTATTATCTGCCTATACGACCTTGTGCCTGGATTATATTGTCATTCGCCTTTTGTATACCGGCCGTTATGCAAGGGTTACGTTTGACGAGTGATGCGTAATAGGCATAATACCTGATACGATGGGTGCGAAGAGGTAGAGCATGCGCTACACCGTGGTAGCTGATGATCTGACGGGTGCTGCCGACTCCGCAGCGCGGTGCCTCTCAGCGGGGCTGCGGGCGCGGGTGTCGCTGGGCGGCGGGGCCTCGGCTTGGTACGATGTGGAGGCGCTAGACGCTGCCACGCGTCACATGCCTCCAGCGGCAGCTGCTGAGGTCGTCGCCGGGGTTGTGAAGCGCTGCCTGGAGATGGGGGCCATAGAGGTGTACAAGAAGGTGGACTCGGTCCTCAGGGGGAACGTGGGTGCCGAGCTCGAAGCCGCCATGCGAGCGGCCGGCGCCGAGCTCGGCCTGCTCTGCCCGTCCTTCCCTGAGCAGGGCAGGACGGTAGTCGGTGGCCACCTCCTGGTGAACGGTGCATCCGTGAGCGCCACTCCCCTGGGGCGTGAGGTGGGTATGACCAGCTACGTCCCCGAGATCCTTAGGGCACAGACCTCGCTGCCGGTGGGGCTGCTGGGTCTGCAGAGCGTGCGCGGTGGCCTTGATGTGATCGTGCAGGAGCTGAAGGCGTTGGGGCGATCGGGCACTATGATCATCGTGGCCGACGCCTGCTCCGGTGAGGACCTCTCGGCTATAGCTGACGGAACACGTGCCCTGGGCCGCAGCTGCCTGCTTGCTGGCTCCGCGGGCCTGATCTCCGCGCTAGCCCCTCACTGGGCTGGGGAGCTGCCACCGTCCCAAGTGCTCGTGGTGGTGGGCTCACTGCATCCTGCCTCTCGGGCACAGGTGCGCCTGCTTCTGAAGAGAGAGTCCTGCACGCTGGTGCGCACTGGCAATAATGAGTGGCCCGATGACTCCAGCAGAGTGATTGTGCTCCTTACTCCAGATGAGGGTATGGAGGGGGATCATGTTGGAGAGCTGGCGAAGCGGGCTGCGCAGGTGGCGCGCTCGTGCCGGGTGTCCGGGATGGTGGTCACTGGCGGAGACTCGGCGAGGGCGGTGCTACAGGCCGTTGGGGCCTCAGGAGTAGCGCTGCTGGGCGAGGTCTTGCCGGGCTTGCCCTGCGGACGCCTGGTCGGCGGGGATTACGACGGTATGCCAGTGGCGACGAAGGCCGGCAGCTTTGGAGATCCCGAGGCCCTGTGGAGGACAATTATCAAACTGGAGGAGATGGCTGGTGAGAGATAGACCGTTGCTTGCGATCACGATGGGCGACCCTGCGGGTATTGGCCCCGAGGTGATAATCAAGGCACTCTCTAGGCGGGAGATATACGGTATCTGCAGGCCGCTCGTGGTGGGGGATACGGCAACTCTCGAGCGACACCTGCAGTTCTCTTCAGAGCTGAAGGCTGTCCATCGAGTAGATACCCCCAATGAGGCCGCCTACGAGTACGGGACGCTGGATGTGCTCCAGATAAGCACGGACGTCTCAGGCGTGCAACCCGGGCAGCTTTCGGCCGATGCTGGCGCGGCGGCTGTGGAGTGTGTACAGGTAGCAGCCCGTTTGGCGCGCGATGGCCAAGTGGATGCTATCGTGACAGCCCCTCTTAACAAGGCGGCTATGCACCTGGCGGGGTACAGCTACCCAGGCCACACCGAGCTGTTGGCTGAGTTCTTTGGTGTTAGGAGGTACTCGCTCGTGCTTACTGCCGGTGAGCTCTTCGTGTTCCACGTGACAACTCACGTATCACTGCGGGAGGCCATCGAGCTGCTGACCGTCGACAGGGTGCTGGGCACGATCGAACTGGCGCACAGCTTTGCCGCCGCCTTAGGTAGGGAGCGGAAGTCGATCGGTGTGGCAGGACTGAATCCTCATGCCGGAGAAGGAGGACTCTTCGGGCGTGAGGACGAGGAGGTTATCCATCCTGCGGTCGAGGCAGCTAAGGGGAAGGGGATCGGCGTGGAGGGTCCCCTGCCGGCCGACGCGCTATTTCCCCAGGCCGTCCAGGGGAGGTATGGCTTCGTCGTGATGATGTATCACGACCAAGGACATGTGCCCTTCAAGAGCATCTACTTCGATCGTGGAATAAACATAACTGTGGGGTTGCCGGTGGTGCGTACATCGGTGGACCATGGTACCGCGTTCGACATCGCTGGCAAGGGCATGGCCAGCGAGGAGAGCATGGTCAGGGCGATCGAGCTGGCCGCGGCCCTCACACCCGCTTGGGGCGAGGTGTGGAAGGCGGTGAGGTCGGGCGTAGCTTAGATCCCTCCCCGACGGAGGTTAGGCAAGGAGTCTTCAGTGACTGATGCTGGTGGCACACTCCGACGAGCCCATCCAGTTGCGTACATGCCTGAGAGCATACGGCGTGATAGGCACTGAGGATATGCTTGCTTGCCCTCGGTTGTGTGTGCTCTCTGGTGTAAGCCTCACGGGCTACTTTGAGGACCACCGGACCTGGAGGCCAAGCAGGGGCAATGGGCTGGCAAGAGCTTATTATGGAACGGCCTACAGATCGGGTCGTACTGGCTAGGTTTATAATACACATATCTTGATAGGCAGGTGATGATCATGGCGCGGATGTACCCCAGGGAGATCAAGCGGAGCACCACTAGCGCTGCAGAGAGGCTGCTTTTTGAAGAGCTCAAGCAGCAGCTGCCGGACGAGATCATGGTGTTCCACAGCGTCTGCTGGCAGGACTCGCCGATGGATGGTAGGGGGCTGAGCCGCGACCGAGAGGCTGACTTCGTGATACTGGACCCATCACGTGGGATCCTCGTGCTAGAGGTGAAGGGTGGTCAGGTGTGGCGCGATCCCGATACGGGCCGATATTACAGCAACGAAAACCTTCTTGATGAGAGTCCCTTCGACCAGGCAAAGTCCAATATGTATTCTCTAATGCAGAGGGTGAGGACAGCAAACACCACGGCTCGATGGGCAGGGTCCTATCGGTTTGAGTACGCAGTAGCGTTCCCCGATTGCTATCTTCTACCGGATATAGTGGACGTACTGCCCCTGCCCAGGCATAAGGTGCTGGACTCGAGCGGCCTGGGCGACCTAGCATCCTGGGTGCACAAGGCGCTGGGGCGACCCGACACACGCTGGCAGCTTTCGGCCGAGGCTCGGGCGGCGTTGGTACGGCTGCTATCTGCCTCCTCGGAGCCCCCGCAGCTTGGGCTTCTAGCGCTGATCAAGGCGCAGAACAGGAGGTTCGAGGAGCTTACGCAGGGCCAGAGGAATATCCTTTTAGCTATGTCGGAGTACAAGAGGCTAGCGGTTGCAGGATGTGCGGGCTCAGGCAAGACCTTCCTGGCGATGGAGCAGGCCTACCGGCTGGTGGGCCAGGGACTCAGGGTGCTTTTCACCTGTCACAACAGAGCTCTTGCCGATTGGGTACGCGAGAGCCTTGCTGAGACTTTAGGTGGTTTACCCGATAACCTGCACGTGGACGAGTTCGACGGCGTGGCCCTGGAGTTATGTAGGCGCCATGGCGTTTCGGCGCCTGATCCTGAGGAGCTGCCCGAGGGGCAGAAGGCTGAGTTTTACCGAGAGACCCTGCCGGAGCTACTGGATACTGCTATCAGGCGTATGCCCCAGCAGGAGAAGTTCGATGCCGTGGTGGTCGACGAGGCGCAAGACTTCCACATTCTTCGCTGGGAGCCTCTGCTAGGGCTGCTGAAGGATTCCAAGGAGGGCCGATTATACATATTCTACGACAGCAACCAGAACCTGTTCGTACCGGAGGTTGACTTTCCCATTCCCAGGCCACACCTCATGCTTAATCAAAACTGCCGCAACACCCAAGCTATTCACTCCCTCGCGGCCAAGTATCATTCCGATCCAGAAAGCCTTAGCTGTTTGGGTCCCGAAGGACTGCCACCGAAGGTGGTGGAGTGCAAGCCTAGCGAACAGGTCGCAGCACTGCGTCGGGAGATCATAGAGCTCCGCGATCAGGGAATCTCGCCTTCCCAAATAGTGGTGCTCACGCCTCGCAGCTCCAGGCACAGCGACTTTAGGGAGGGCACCGACGTGGGCCACGGGCTGAGGCTCACCTGGGGACGTCCCAACTCCCAACAGGTAGCGATCAGGAACATCTACGCCTACAAGGGGCTTGAAGCTGATGTGGCGATCGTGGTGGAGACTTATCACGTCCATAGGGAGAAAGTCTCACAGGTGCTGTACGTAGCTTTCTCGCGTGCTAGACACCACCTGGTGGTCTTAGGCAGTCTACCTGAGCCTCGATAGCCTCGATCAAGCTTGATCCCTAATTTAACATAAGTACTAAGATGACAATTTATTCATGTATATTGACACTATTCCAAAAGGAACTTATATTTAGGGGTGATCGATGTGACATCTTAGGTCGCAGCATTTCCAGCTCCTTGCTGGGGATAGGAGAGTCCTTTGATCGAGAGTGTATATCAGATAGGGGAAGCGGTACGTAAGGAGGGGGAAGGCACGCGCGCTTTCCTGGAGTCGCTGGCCGTCGAGGTGCCACAGCCCAGGAAAGGCAAGCCGCATATAGCCATATTCAATTTCGATCTCCGATCCGGGCAGGTCCGATTAGATCTGAGGGAAGCTAGTCAAGAAACTCCTCAGAGGTACCTCTGGATAGGTAACGCTTCTGGGATGAACGATCAGGACAGGGTAACCACTAAGGACCTCAAGTACTTAGTATCTCAGGTAATCCCTAATCTCCTTTTAGGAAACAGGTTGCCTGATCCCTGTCCTTTGCGAGATAAACTGAAGCAGCTGCTAGACACCTTCTATCTAGATGTCGGCGATGCCTATGATCTGGGAATACCCGCGGAGTCCAACTATCGCAGATATAGAAGGCTATGGGATCTAAGCAAGATGGGCAAAGAGGGTCCAGATAGAGAGGCTCTACGAGAGATTACTAAGCAGAAAGGTGATGCTAAGGTGCTACCGGATGTGGTAGCCGAGGCTGTAATGAAGGCCTTTGACATTGATAATACCGTCGTTCTATTCACACTCTCTATAGAAGATGAGTTGGTAGTTGATGATCCTGATTATCAAGCTTATTTAGAACGGTCCTATGTGGAGGGGGCTTTCGAGAACTCTGTAGAGGGTGTATGTTATCTGACAGGCAATAGAGGACAGGTAACTACCGATATGACCAAGTTTAAGTTCAAGTACTATATCACCGATAAGCCTGGATTTGCATCTGGAGCCACCAAAAGGGGATTTATATCTAATCTAGCCATAGGCAAAGAAGCCTATATATCGCTGCTCGTGGGCGAGAGGTTTATACAAAGGCATCTAGGGTTTAGGTTGCAGAGCATCGGGACCAATGGTTATTTGATTCCGGATATATTTACCGGCGACCTATCAGACAGATACGCACGCAACCTGCTGATCTCCATCCGCGACCTCAAGAGCCGGGTGGACTACGAGCTAGGGCTGCAAGAGCAGGTGGATCGCGCCATATGGCAGGAGGCTCAGGAGGGCAACTACATGATCAACCTCCTCTTTTACAAACAGAGCAAGGAAAACTTCAAGGTGCTCCGCCTCATACAGGACGTGCCGGAATACAGGCTGCAGGAGATCAGACGCGCCTTGGACGATATCTCTGAGCTGTTCCCTGAGCTATACGGTTTCCGCTACGGTCTGACGCTGAGCAACATTGGATGGCTGTTGCCAGTACGCAAGAGCGGCACTGACCTGCTGGTCAAGTCTATGCTCGATTTCTACTCCTCAATTATAGAAGGCGGGATGTTGGAGAAACGGGAGCTAGTGGAGGCGTTCCTGGAACTCGTGCGGGTCTACATGTTTGGTAATCCTAATTACCAAGTTACCCTACCTAAAGAAGGCGAGCAAGATCGGACGATACTGAGATATCTAGCACAAACGAACGTACTGCTGGCCTTTCTGAGGAGCATGGGCCAGTTGAAGGAGGAAGAGATGAATCAAGATTACTTACAAGACCTCATGCTCTCGGATGAGCAGAGAGAGTTCCTGTCGAGGCTGAGGTACACTCCTCAACAGACAGCACTCTACTTGTTGGGCACGATCATTGCCGACATAGCGAGAGAACAGGCTACCATGGGAGGTGGGAACGGTTCTGGGGAGAAGGTCATCCTAAATAAGCTTAACTACGAGGGCATGACCCTACAACGAGTACAGCGCCTAGCGGTCGAGCTGTTCGACAAGATGCGACAGTACAAGAGGCTAACTTCCTGGAACGAGAGGGCCTTCGCTGAGGCACAGAAACTCCTGAGCGAGCATGCCCCTCGTTGGACTCTCACCCCCGCCGAGAACGTGTACTACATCCTCAGTGGTTACAGCCACTCTACCCTGCAGGCTATGAAGCATGCCCGATCCCAGACAAGGGAGGAGGCGCTAGCTACTACTACATCTACTAACGAGGAGTAAGCATAGATGCCTATACTAGACAGCGACATCCTTTATCTATACGATGCTAAACTGACTAATCCCAATGGCGATCCGGACGACGAGAACCGGCCACGCATGGACTCCGTCACGGGAAGGAACCTGGTATCGGATGTTCGGCTCAAACGTTACATCCGAGACTACTGGCTGGACGGAGGCAACGACATATGGGTGCGCAAGAACGAGGATGGTACCACCACCGACGCCAAGGGCAGGATGAGCACCCTGTTGGAGGAGTACACCCGGACTAGTGGGCAGAAGCTGTCGACAAAGGATGCGCGCAACAGCGCCGATTTCCGTTCCTGGTTGCTCGATCGTCTGATGGATGTGCGCTTGTTTGGTGCCACAATGCCTATGGAAAACAGCTCCATCACCTTCACAGGACCAGTGCAGTTCAGCTGGGGATACTCCCTTCACAGGGTAGAGATCAACAACTCCGCGACCATATCTAGTCACTTCGCCGGCAGGGATACCGGCGAAAAAGGCGACTACGGTACGTTCGGCAAAGATTGGCGCGTGCTGTATTCGCTCATAGGCTTTCATGGCATAATCAGTCGCAACAGAGCCAGGCATACGGACATGCGGGAGAGCGACCTAGAAGCGTTGGATAGGGCTATGCTGGAGGCTATCCCAGCAGAAGCCACCTCCAGAAGTAAGATAGGGCAGACACCTCGCTTCTACCTGCGTCTCGAGTACAGCGAGGGCTATCCCTATAGGGTCGGTGATCTACGCGAGGATGTGGTGTTAGAGCCAATCCAGGGCAAGACCTTGGACACGCTGCGCGACGTGAGGGATTACGTTATCAACCTGGAGCGAGCAGCTGATCGAATAGCCGGCAGACTGGATGGTATAGCTGGAGCCAGGCTCTACATACATCCAGATGTAACGTTCCGGGGGCTGGATCGTCTGACAGGGGTGCTTGGAGACAAGCTACAAACACTCTCATAGAGGGACGGAAAGTTGCCCAACAAGATGATCATATTCGACCTAGTCGGTGCATATGCGATGTTCCGCAAGTTCTATACCAATTCTTCGTCCCTGTCGTATCCCTTCCCGCCGCGGACCGTGCTGGCGGGCCTAATCGCCGGGGTCATGGGATACGAGAGGCAGGATCACAGGAACACTTACGCTGATCACTTGGCGCCTGGTGTGGCGGACATAGCGCTGTCGGTGCGCGTGCCAGTGCGTCGTGTGATGCAGACCGTCAACTACGTGATGACGGAGGGCAACGTGTGGGCCAAGAACGCCGGAGGATTCGATGGCAGCAGGGAACGTACCCTGACTCCGGTGGAGTGGGTCTTCCCGGTGTCAGGAAGACCCCAGCTGCGCTACCGCGTGTACCTCACGCACCGCGATGAAGGTTGGCTGGAGCGCTTTGCAGGCCACTTGCGCTCAGGAGCAGTGTACCCCCCATACCTAGGGATGACGGAATGCCCGGCGGTGATCGAGCCTGTAGCGGAGGTCGAGAATTGGGAATTTGAGGTTCGAGAGCAGGTACTGCCCATCTCGACCGTGATCAACGCCGAGAAGATCCTGGAGCTGCCGCTGCCGGAGCCCGATATGCAGATCGTCAAGGAGCGCATGCCGATCGCCCTGGACAACGACAGAAGGTTGCTGCAGATAGGCAACTTCGTGTACGAGCAACGTCACAACAGGCCCATCAATGCTAAGGTGTCCGTGCCAGTATTCACCGTCACTTACACCGACCTCGATGGAGGGCAACTCACAGAGCATGGAGTATTTATGTCAGAATGAAGTTCATAGCCAGGCCAGCTGAGATCAGAGGAGGTAGGGAGTATTCAGAGGAGCTCCTAGCAGACCATCTAAGGGTGGTGGCTGAGGCTGCTCGAGATTACCTTATAGGGCCTTGGCCTGAGTTCGACAAGCTCTCACAGATGGCGTGGGTAGCGGGTGCTACCCACGACTTTGGCAAGTATACTACGTTCTTTCAAGAGAAGCTTCCTCCCCTTGAGAAGACTCCCCCCAAGCCCGAGTACACCCACCATGCACCGGTCTCCGCTCTGCTCGGCGCCTACGTTTGTCGACAGCGGTGGCCAGAGGACCCCATGGCGGCCCTGTTGGCTTTTCTGGCGATATGGAGGCATCACGGTGCTCTAGTAAATCCTGACATCCTCCTACCGGATAAACGCCAGCTGCGGGATAACCCCTTCTACAGGCGCATGATCGGGGGCATAAAGGTTGAGTACGAGGCGATAGCTGCCCAGATAGCCAACATGCGAGGAGAGCACAAGGACCAGATAATCTCCGAGATGCGTGCTCTGGGAGTTCCTGAGGTGGAAGACTTCCTATCTGGAGATGTGATCTCCGGCTTGATGAGAGATCTGTACGGGGCCTACATGGAGCTATTCTTTGCCTCAGAGGATCCGCAGACGATGCGCACCTACTGGCACGCACTGCTGCTGTTCTCGGCCCTGATAGATGCTGATAAGCATATCTCCTCGCGAATTGGCTTGCGAGAGGCGCCCCGTTACGATATCCCCTACCACTTGGTTGAGCGATATGTGCAGCGCATGCAGCAGGAGAACCAAGGTGTGGCTCGAGCCGAGCTGCTCAAGATCAGGGACAGCGTGTTCCAGGAGAGCACGCGCTTCTTCGAGGAAAATCCCCTAGAGAATCTCTTTCCTGGTCTATTCAGTCTCACAGCGCCCACTGGCTCGGGCAAGACGTTGGCAGTGCTGGGAGCTGCCCTCAAGCTGCGGGAGCGCCTCCGGGATACAACTGGATGGGCACCCAGGATCATCTACGCCCTACCGTTCACGAACATCATCGAGCAGAACCACGAGGTGATCCAAAAGGTGCTCAGTGAGCTGCCGGAGTACTCAAAGGACCCCATGAGGTACCTAATCAAGCATCATCACCTAGCCACCATCCAGCAGCGCAGTGGCTCGGAGGAGGACGTACCCACGGAGGAGCAGCTGCTCCTGGTGGAGTCCTGGGACTCTGAGATAATAGTCACCACTTTTGTCCAGCTACTTGAGTCCCTGGTGACCAACTCCAACCGTAGACTGAAGAAGCTGCACAACATCGCCGGCAGCATTATCATCCTCGATGAGATCCAGAACATACCCTATGAGCAATGGCGCTTAGTGCACGAGACTATCACCACGTTGTCTCAATATCTGGGTTGCACCGTGGTCCAGATGACTGCCACTCGCCCGCGCATACTCCCCGAAGCCCGGGAGGTGCTGCCACAGCCGGATAAGTACTTCGGGCTATTGGACCGCACACAGATCGTCCCGAGAGCGGATGTGCGGTCGCTCGAGGATCTGCAGGACTTGGTGCTCGAGCTGGGCGGGAGATACCGCTCCGTGCTAGTGATCCTCAACACCATACCCAGCGCTGTGAGCTTCTATCAGCAACTGGCATCCTGGGACAGCATGGAGGGCTACCGTGAGCCCTCAGAGCTGGAGAGGTCTGCGGATGCTTGGGACCGGTATTGGGATGGCTACTCCCCGGAGGGGCGCATGCTGGTGCACCTGTCGACCAACGTAGTGCCCTGGCAGAGACGCCATCGGGTAGCCGGCCTCGCTAGAATCTTGCGGCACCGCAAGGACGAGCTTCGCCCTATCGTCGTCTCCACCCAGGTGGTGGAAGCTGGAGTGGACCTGGACTTCGATGTCGTCGTGCGGGACCACGCGCCGCTGGACTCTATCGTGCAGGCAGCTGGACGCTGCAACCGTTCCTGGGCTGCCGACGACCATCGCCCGGTCTACGTTGTAGGGCTGCGCGATGAGCGAGAGCGCCACCTAGCCGAGCGCATATACGGCAGGGTGCTCACCAGGAAGATGGAGGAGCTGCTCTCCTCTCCTAAGAGCGAGCCCGAGCTGTACGCGGACATAGAACAGTACTTCGCGCTGCTGCCCAATCTCCTGACGGACGATGAATACCGGGCGTACATATGGGCCATGCACAAGCTCAACTTTCGCGGCAAGGAGGGCGAGGTCTCGGTCTCGCAGTATCGGCACATTGAAGAGATGGGCGAAGCCTATCCAGTGATCGTCGAGCTGGGAGAGATCGGCCGCATGGCTCTGGAGAGGCTACTGGAGGCGCGCGAGGCCTACGCTAGAGCCTCTGCAGCGGGTGTGGATGAGAAGCTTCGGGCGCGCACACGGCTGAGAGAGTCTTACAACCGCCTCGGGGAGTTCGTCATCTCGCCCTACGCTCACAGGCTTCTGGCCAACACACCCCCGAAGCATCCTGAGATAGAGGGGCATTTTTACATAAGCATGGACGACCTGCCCGAGTACTACGACCTGGAGACGGGTTTCAGGCTGGACAAGTTGGGAGACGAGGCGGTGATGCTATGAGCGATGAGGTGACGGGCACGCTGGTGTGGTACTATGCGATCTGTCCTCGGCAGGTATGGCTGATGGCCCACGAGGTGGAACCTGAGAGGGAATATGACCTGCTGGCGGAGGGTAGGCAGATAGAGGCTGAGCACTACCAGCGCTCCGCCAAGGACGTGCAGCTGCCTGGCATGAGGATAGACCGCATCCGACGCGAAAAGGGCCAGATGGTCATCTCGGAGGTGAAGAAGTCCTCCCATTACATGAGGGCCGCCAGGCTCCAAGTATGCTACTATCTGTGGCGGCTTCAGCAGGAGGGAGTGCAGGCCAAGGGGGAGGTGCTGGTGCCAGAGGAGCGCAAGCGCGAGGTAGTTGAGCTAACCCCGGAGGCGCAGGCGGAGCTTGAGGAGGTCATGCGAGGCATCCAGGAAGTTATGCAGGCCGAACGCCCCCCGGACGCTCGGAAGATCCGCTACTGCGGTAGCTGTGCCTATGAGGAGTTCTGCTGGGCATGAGGAAGCCGGTCTACATCTTCAACGCTGGCACGCTCGAGAGGGAGCAGAACACCTTACGGTTCGTCACGGCCAACGCCAAGCGCTTCGTGCCCGTGGAGACCACGAGCGAGATCCATGTCTTCGGTGAGGTAACGGTTAACGCCAAGCTCCTGAACTTCCTCAGCCAGCACGGCATCCCCCTGCACATCTACAACTACTACGGTTACTGGGCGGGCTCTTACATGCCGCGGGAGCAGTACGTCTCAGGCTACATGACCCTGCAGCAGGCAGCCCACTACTTGGACGATGCCAAGAGGATGCAGCTTGCGAGGTCGTTCGTGGGCGGGTCCATAGAGAACATGCGCAAGGTGCTGGCGTACTACGCGCGCCGCGGGGCTGGTCTGGGGGAGGGCATCGCCGAGCTCGAGAGGGCGCTGCCGATGTTGGAGACCTGCACGACCACCAGCGAGCTGATGGCGGTGGAGGGGCGCTGCCGAGAGGCGTACTACGGCTGCTGGGACGAGATCTTCCGCAGCGGCGAGTTCAGCTTCGGCAGCAGGACTCGCAGGACTCCGGAGAACAGGGTGAACGCACTGGTCTCCTTTGGAAACAGCCTGCTGTACGTGACGGTGCTGAGCGAGATCTACCGCACCCACCTGGACCCCCGCATAGGTTTCCTGCATACCACCAACCACCGCAGGTACACCCTCAACCTCGACGTGGCGGAGATATTCAAGCCGGTCATAGTCGACCGGGTGATCTTTAGCCTTGTCAACCGGGGAGAGATCAAGGCCAGCGACTTTCGAGCAGACTCTTCGGGAGTGTTCCTCAACGACCACGGTCGCAAGGCGTTCGTGGAGGCGTACGAGGAGCGTCTAAGGGACACCTTCCAGCATCCCAGGCTGGGCAGGGCGGTCTCCTACCGCAGGCTCATACGCCTGGAGCTGTACAAGCTCGAGAAGCACCTCCTGGGGGATGAACCCTACGTACCCTACGTAAGCAGGTGGTAGCGTGTTCGTGATCATGACCTACGATG
>JBHORE010000071.1:0-5072 GCA_042408415.1 Thermobaculum sp. | reverse complement strand
TATACCCCAAGAGGATGAACCTCCCTCAAGTACCTACCTAAACCTCCATCTTTCATATACCTGTCTCCCGGAGAAAGCAAAGTGAGTGGCTCATTATGGCTTTCTGGCCTAGTGGGTGTATGTTTGTTCTGCCTACTTGTGATTTCATCTATGGCTGATGCAGCATTGCGCGCGCTAAATCAGGTGAGGTTGAGAGCGCTGATTGAGCAGGGATTCGGTAGGGCAGAGGCTATGGATAGGCTGCTGGAGTATCCACATAGGATCACGGCAACTACCCTTATAATCAACACTTTTGCATTGGCGGGATTGTCAGCCCTCACTGCGATCCTCGCGCTTCAGTTGTCAAGCAATGGTGCGCAGTGGTGGTTGATAACTCTTACTATTATCGTGCTAGCTCTCTTTGTGCTTATCTTTGGGCAGCTTGTCCCTCGATCTCTAGCCGTTAGAAGACCTGAGAGGACGGCTCTGCGTATCACCCGTATGCTGAGTGTAGCGTATTTCCTCATAAGCCCGATTGCACGAGTAGCAGAGTGGGTGACCAATACCTTTCTGAGTATCTTCGGTGTAAAGGATATGCCTCGTAACCCCTTCATCACTGAGGATGACCTGCGTATGCTGGTGAATGCGGGTGAAGAGGAAGGTGTAATAGAGCAGGAAGAACGCGATATGATAGCTGGTATCCTGAGGTTTGGTGATATAGCTGCCCATGAAGTGATGGTTCCAAGGCCAGACATAGTAGCTGTGGACGTCGATACGGATCTCCGGACAGCGCTTGACATTGCACTGGAGAAGGGCCACTCTCGACTCCCAGTTTATGAGGAAAGTCTCGATAATGTGTTGGGCATAGTATATCTGAAGGACTTGGCAAGGGCGATCGTATCCTCTAGCAACTTGAGTCTTCGTGACCTAGCCAGGCCAGCTGTGTTTATTCCCGAGAGCAAGAAGCTAGGTGAGCTATTGCAGGAATTTCAGAGCAGCAAGGTACATATGGCGATCGTGGTGGATGAGTACGGTGGCACCGCTGGACTAGTTACTATAGAGGATATTCTTGAGGAGATAGTGGGTGAGATACAGGATGAGTATGATGTCGAGCTTCCAGATATCGAGAAGATATCTGAGGATGAGTGGATAATCCGAGCGAAGATCGATCTGGATGATGTCAATGAGTTGTTAGGGATCCGTCTGCCGGCAGAAGAGTACGATACGCTTGGAGGTTTTATTACCGCCCAACTCGAGAGACTGCCAGTACCTGGTGATGAGGTGGAAGTGGAGGGCGTACTGATGAAGGTGCTTGATATAGAGAAGAGGAGGGTAGGGAGAGTGCTCGTGAAGAGACTACCAGTATCCACCACCTCCGAAAATCAGGAAGAAGCTGATGAGTCTTAATCCGGCCTTTTGAGCTTTTTGAGGTAAGACTAAAGCCTCTACTAAAGCAGAAGGAGGCTTTTTTGCTCTGTTTATATCGAGTCTCTTTAAGGAGTGAGGGCTGAGTACGTACTCAGCCCTGATTGAGTTAATCCTTAGCTGTTTGCTAGGTGGGCTTCCTCGCTCCAAAGCAGAATATGTATAACTACTCGAACTTTCGAAAGATAAGACAGGAATTATGACCTCCCAACCCTAGGGAGTTAGATAGTGCTACCCTTACATCAGCAGATCTTGCTGTGTTAGGAACATAATCAAGATCACATTCGGGATCCGGTGTCTCATAATTTATTGTAGGGGGGATACACCCTTCGATGATTGTCTTGACACATGCTACCGCTTCTATTGCGCCTGCTGCTCCCATGGTGTGTCCTATCATGGATTTGATGGAGCTGATAGCGAGCTTATAAGCGTGATCGCCAAACACTTCCTTAATAGCTGCAGTTTCCCCTTTGTCGTTTATCTGGGTACCTGTGCCATGGGCGTTGATGTAGTCGACTTCTTCAGGAGCTATGTTGGCCTTACGAATTGCCATGCGCATTACCCTGGCTGCACCCGCTCCACCTTCGGGCTGGCTTGCCATATGGAAAGCATCATTTCCCGTGCCGTAGCCTATTACCTCAGCCAGAGGCTTGGCGCCTCTTGATAAAGCATGCTCCAGCTCCTCAAGTACTAGTACTGCCGCTCCTTCGGATAGCACGAATCCAGATCTGTTTAGGTCAAATGGTTTACATGCTTTCTCTGGAGGGTCATCGTTAGCTAGTGCTTTGATCACGCTAAAGCCAGCAAACATAATGGGTAGATGGCTACCACCCTCAGTACCTCCAGCTATCATGACGTCAGCATCTCCTCGCCTGATCGTCTCGTAGGCCTCACCTACAGAGTGGCCTCCGGTTGCACAGGCGGATACGGGAGCCATGTTAGGTCCCTGAGCTCCGTACCTTATTGCCATGTGGCCGCTGGCGGAGTCCACAATGAAGTTAGGCATCAGGTATGGACTAACCCTCCTTGGGCCTTTCTGCTCTAAGACCTTTTGTTGCTCTAGGAGCAGCTCTATACCACCTGCGCCACTACCCATATAAATACCCACACGTTCGGCGTTTTCTGCGGTAATCTGCAGCCCTGCCTGCTTTATAGCTTCGTCTGCTGCAGCTATTGCGAAAACGGTAGCTCTGGACATGTAACGGGCTTCCTTGGGATCTACTACCGATGCAGGATCAAAGCCCTTTACTTCCCCCCCTATCTTGACTGGGATATCGCCTAGGTCGTATCTGGTTACATAAGAGATTCCTGACCTGCCTTCTACTAAGGCTTTCCAAGTATCTTCTAAATTGTTGCCTACAGGTGTTATAGCTCCTAGTCCTGTTACTACTACCCTTCTGTCAAACAACTTGGCTCCCTCTCACTAGGAATCAGTACTGATAGTATCTACGCCAGGGCTTATCCTCTGTATAAGTCCTGTTAGGACTCTCTTGGGTCCCAGCTCAATGAAACCGTTCGTACCATGTGATAGCATCTCCCGAATGCTCTTCGTCCACTGTACTGGGCCAGTTATATGATGAGATAGTTCTCGTCTTATGTCTTCCACGTTAGTCAATATCTGGCCAGTCACGTTAGCGACTATGGGGATCTGCGGATCTCGAAGTCTCATATGGCTCACGATCTCAGCAAATTGGGCAGCTGCACGCTGCATGACCGGTGAGTGGGAGGCTATGCTTATGGGGAGTTTGATCACCTTCTTGGCCCCCTGTTGTTGCAGGAGTTCCATAGCTCTGTGCAGTGCTTTTAGCTCTCCTGAGATCACTATCTGTCCTGGTGAGTTTGAGTTGGCAATACCTACTATCCCCTCACTTGATGCTTCTTCACATGCTCTTTGGATGACCTCTTCCTCAAGGCCAATAACAGCTGCCATCCCACCTGGAATCTTCTCGCCTTCCTCTTTCATTAGTCTTCCTCTCTCGCGGACGAGGCGCAGACCGTCCTCGAAGTCTATAACGTTGGCTGCTACCAACGCTGTGTATTCTCCTAGACTATGACCAGCTACGAACGATGGATTCAGCTTTACGCCTGCTTCGTGTAATTTTTCTTTTATCGCCGCAAGAGTTGCCAGACTGACAGTGAATATCGCTGGCTGCGCGTTGATTGTGTCCTGTAGATCTTCCTCTGGGCCCGAGAAACAAAGATGTGAGAGGCGGAAACCCAATATCTCGTCAGCTCTTTTGAAGACTTCTCTAGCTGCCTCGGAGGCGTCATGTAATGCCTTGCCCATACCTACATACTGGGAGCCTTGGCCAGGGAAGACAAGAGCTATCCTCCTGGATGACATACCAATAATAGTACCTATTACAGCGGGGTCTAGTAGCTTCATTATCATTGGTCCTCCGTTGGTTATATCATGACCATCCCACCATCAATATTGATGGTCTGGCCATTTATATAAGCCGCTTTATCACTAGCTAGAAAGGCAACTAACTCTGCTACCTCTTCAGGCTTGCCATAGCGCCCCGCTGGTATCTGTGACAGAATGGCTTTCTTTATGTCCTCAGAGAGGGCGGCCACTATGTCAGTCTCTATGTATCCTGGTGCGATGGCATTGGCTGTTATATTTTTGCTGCCAAATTCTCTGGCTATAGATTTCGTCAGGCCGAGTAACCCTGCCTTCGCGGAGGCATAATTCGCTTGTCCCACGTTTCCCACCAGACCCACGACCGACGATATATTGATGATTCTGCCCCACCTGTTACGTAGCATAGACCGTACGGCCAGTTTGCTGCACAGGTAGGCTCCTTTTAGGTTGGTGTCTATTACAGCTTCCCAGTCCTCTTCGGACATCCTCATTAGGAGGGTATCGCGAGTGATGCCGGCGTTGTTCACCAAAATATCGATTCTGCCCCATGTGTTAAGGGCTGTGTTGACCGCATTTTCAGCACCTTCCTTGGTGCTTACATCTCCAGGCGCGACTACTGCTTCACCACCGGCCTCTGAGATCGCGCGCACTACCTCCTCTGCAGCTTCCTTGCTGCGGTTGTAATTGATCACCACCTTAGCACCAAGTGATGCTAATTTGATGGCTGTGGCTCGTCCTATTCCCCTGGATCCTCCTGTCACCAGGGCCACTTTACTTTCTAGATCCACTCATTCCTCCATATAACGCAAGCATTAGTCGGATTACACTATCTGACTAAACTGGACATAGTTTAGCAAATTTGATCTTGTATCAAGAAGATGTTTCTCCTTGAGTAATCTCGTATGCTACGCTTTGAAGGAATGCCTTGCTCTCGGCTTCTAGACCTTCTGTGATTATCTGCACCTCACTATCTGGGCCCTGTTCATCCACGGTAATATTTACTGTACCTTTGTTCCCTGAGAAGCTAATGGCATTAACTGTTTGTGATATGACCTCTAGGTTGTGATCTCCTATGAAGTACTTCATGGCATGTTCGATGATCTCAGCTTCGCCCATCTCAGATTTGCCACGTATGATCATGTTACTCCTCCAGACGATTGTTTTCTCCGAATATATCCTCAAGACCTGTGCCTAGGATTGGAGCCCTAATGCTAGGAAGAGACATTTTGCTCCTTTGGAATAAGCTCATCTGAGATGGGCTTCAGGAATTCAATGACGTTAGCAATATGGGTGTCTAGGTCTA
>JBHORE010000067.1:0-5357 GCA_042408415.1 Thermobaculum sp. | reverse complement strand
ATTTGCGCTACGTTCTCTTCACCATACTTGGAGGTAACATACTCTATTACTTCCTCCCTTCTTTTATCTTCGAAGTCCATATCAATATCGGGAGGACTAGGTCTATGTATGGTAAGGAATCTTTCGAAAGGAAGCTTGTATTCTATAGGATCTGCAGTCGTTATGTTGAGAAGATAAGAAACCAGGCTTCCAGCTGCTGAGCCTCGACTTGTAACAGCTATTCCTCTACTTCTAGCCCAGTTTACAAAATCCTGCACAATCAACATGTAGGCGGTATATCCCTTGGTATTGATTACGTTGAGCTCGTATTCAAGTCTATCGCGAATCTCCTGAGTCACTTCTGAATACTTTTGCTTGAGCCCCTCCTCACACAGATATCTTAGATAGGACTGTAGGTCGTAACCATCAGGAACATCAAAGTGAGGCAAAATCCACTTACCCATTGGGATTTGCAGGTTACACATCTCAGCTATTAGAGCGGTATTCTTAATTGCTTCCGGATAATCCCTGAAAGCTTGCTCCATTTCCTGAGGAGAGCGCATATAGTTAGTATCACTACTCATCCTCATACGATTCTTGTCAGTAACCTGCTTACCCGTTTGGACGCATAGCAATATATCCTGGATAGCAGCATCTTCCTGTCGTGGATAATGCACGTCACAGGTAGCTACTAGAGGTATTTCCAAGTCCTTGGCAAGCTCTATAAGCTTAGTGTTAGCTATACGTTGTTCTTCAAAAGGATGATCCTGTAACTCGATGAAGTAGTTCTCACGACCTACTATGGACCTGTATTTATCAGCTAGTTCCCTTGCCTCCTTATCCTTTCCTTGAAGTAATAGTTGTGGAACTTCTCCACCAATACAGGATGATGTAACTATAAGACCTTTGGAGTACTTAGCTAAAAGCTCGTGGTCTATCCTGGGTTTGTAGTAATATCCTTCAAGGAAAGCATAAGAAACAAGCTTAATAAGGTTTTGATATCCTTCATAATCCTTGGCTAAAACAAGAAGATGAGCATAATCTGAATCCAGCTTTTTCTCCCGATCATGTCTAGACCTAGGGGCCACATAAAGCTCACAACCTATGATAGGCTTTATTCCTGCCTCCAAGGCCTCGGTGTACATCTCGATGGCGCCATACATAACACCATGATCGGTCAGAGCAATGGCTTTCATACCATATTCTTTGGCGAGACTTACGTAATCCTTGATCTTCCCTAAACCATCTAGCAGGGAATAATCAGAGTGAAGATGAAGGTGTACAAAATCGCTCGACAAGGCTTAAACCTCCTTTCGGAGTATAGGATACCAGCATGTCTCTACAAGTTGGTACACTGCACCCAAAAGTGCCCGCCTAATAAACAAAAAACATTACACTATTTAGCAATTAGCATCCGTCACCATTTGACAAACAGTACTAGACAGAAGCTAATATTTGGAGTAGTATAAGCTCAAAGGGTCTTTAGTCCTTATTTCATGGTCGTCGTCCTGGAAAACAACAAAGGAAAGGAACGTAGGCGGCGCAATGATTTATACAATGTATTTGACCCTTCATTTCTTACCTACAGCTTTGGTAAGTAATTGTAACTACTTGGACACCGGCTGATTCCTGGCCTAGTACATAGCCATAATTTGAGATCATTAACTTAGGTGCAGAGCAGGAGTAGTAGGAGGCCAGGATAATGATTCAAGATTACAAGTTTCGTATTAGCATACCCAGTGATGGGGCGTTTATAGATGATGCCCATTTACAATCTGAAGAAAGCTTCGAATTAGAGGGCGAAGACATAGCAGTTGAATTCTCTGATGACTCCACTAATGATGTAGATCAGGAAGGTAGCGATCTAGGTGATCTCGAACATTTAGAAGACTACGCTGACGACCTGGACGAGCCAGTCCAGATGTACCTCCGGGAAATCGGTAGGGTTCCATTACTAACGGCAGAGCAAGAAGTTATCCTCGCCAAGAAGATAGAGCTATCTCGTAGGCTGGATGAATATTGGCTTCAACAGCACACAAATGCGGATATAACCTCGGTAGTTCTCAAGATATATAAGTCTGCATCTTTGGGTTATATACAAGCGAAAGAGTGGCTTCCCTCAGACATAAAATTACCTCTATCTGAGCTCTATCAAGCAGCTGTAACACATGCACGTGAGTCATTTGCAAAAGACGAAGAGGTTAAGAAGTTGTTGGAAGCAGAGCAAGACATGTGCTTGCTCCCCCCTCTTATCACCGACTACATAGAGCGTTCAAATAAGTGTCCAGATGTCAAAACAGTATCACAGGTCCTATTGACCAACAAAAGTATAGTAATTAACCACTGGAATAAGGTAAGAAAAGAAGGAGAAGGTGCAAAGTGTAAGCTGATAGAGGCCAATACAAGGCTAGTTGTAAGTATAGCTAAGAAATACCTGGGCAGAGGATTGTCACTACTAGATCTTATACAAGAAGGCAACATAGGCTTGATGAGAGCCGCTGACAAGTTTGACTATACTCGTGGGTACAAATTCTCTACCTACGCAACCTGGTGGATAAGGCAAGCAGTAACTAGAGCAATAGCGGATCAATCTAGAACTATACGTCTTCCAGTACACGTATGCGAAACCGTTAGTAAGATCCACAAGACAAGCCAGAAGTTACAACAAGAGCTCGGGCATGAACCTACAATAGAGCAGCTTTCCAGCGAGTTAGGTATACCTATAAAGAAGGTTATGCAGATACAACAGGCTTCTAAGTTCCCCGTATCACTGGAAGCTCCGATAGGAGAAGACGGTGATAGTATGCTAGGAGACTTCCTGGAAGACATACACGTGCTAAACCCAGTACAAAAAGCAGCTAATGACATACTTAGAGAGCAAATTAACTCCGTCCTCCAGAACCTTCCACCCAAAGAGAGAAAGGTTCTAGAGCTAAGGTTTGGGTTAGTTGATGGTAAATGCAGGACACTTGAAGAAGTGGGTAACGAATTTGCTATAACTAGGGAGCGTGTAAGGCAGATCGAGTGCACCGCCTTACGTAGACTAAGAGAAAACCATCTAATTAAGCAGTTAAGAGACTTTCTCGAAGATTAGTTGTAATAACTTAGTAATGGATTTTGATCAGACTGAAGCTTCCGTTCCAAGCTATATAGGGATCCTACCAGATCTAGTTGATCTGGTAGGATCCCTATGTGATCCTTACATATTGACCACCCAAGACGGAATTATCTTAGGATATAGTCATTGCACTACAGAATTACTAGATCTGGGTCGTGCATCCAGTCTAAGAGCTATTCTGTCCCCCGAAGATTGGGAAAAGATAGATAGCCTACTTCAAGACGACTCCACCACAGGTGGTGAGACTCTTATACCTGTCAGTATCGGAAGTAATACCGTCACATGGATCGTAAAGAGAGTCAGATCGCAATCTACAGGGTTATTTTTACACAGAATAACCTTATCAACCGAACAAGAAGAACCTAAAAGTGATTTTTTGAGCAACGTTACGCATGAATTAAGAACCCCTTTGACTGCACTAGTTGCTACCACTGAGGTAATGTTGCAAGATTACAAAGATATACCTCAATCTGAACTTGGAAGTATGATTAACCTTTTACACAGAAACACCCGAAGGTTGGAGGCTCTAGTTAGCAATCTACTAGATGTAGCTGCGATACAAAATGGCACCCTTCAACTACGGAAAAGCTGGGTATCAGTAGAATCTATAGTCAGAGATGCGGTTGACTTCGTCCAACCCCTACTTAATAGCAAGAACCAAAGGCTAGAGATAAGAACTATTGGTGAACCCCCCGCTCTGTTTGTTGATCAAAGAAGGGTCATAAGCGTTGTAGTAAATCTACTGTCTAACGCCAGTAGGTACGGCCCCCCAAATGAGCCTATACAGCTCATGATGGCCAACGAGGGAACCCTAGTAAGGGTCTCCGTCAGGCAGAGAGGCCCGGCAATCCCCAAGAATGAGATTGCAATGTTATTTAAACGGTTCTACAGAGCAAGCACTTCAGATAAGAACCCTGTTGGTACCGGATTGGGTCTAGCGATAGTTAAAGAAGTAGTAGAGATGCACGGAGGAATAGTAGGAGTAACAAGCCAATCTGGAAAATCAACCACTTTTTGGTTTACCCTTCCCATTGAAAACAAAAAGCAGGATCGATGATAAAGTCTACTGATCAGAATAAACCAAGCGTAGATAAGAAATTGAAGGTTCTGATAGCAGATGACGACTTGGACCTGCTTGATATACTGGCGTTTACACTACGAAGGGAAGGGTTCGAAGTTATAAAGGCCATAGATGGCAAAGAAGCCTTAGACAAAGTTTTCTCTGATCCTCCAGATCTCGTAGTTCTTGATGTTGCCATGCCTCACATAGACGGATTTGAAGTTTGCGCAAGACTGAGAGCCACTAGCTCTGTACCAATTATTATGCTTACCGCTAGAGGTCAAGATTCAGATATAGTACACGGACTAGAGCTAGGTGCTGATGACTACATAACCAAGCCCTATTCACCTAGAGAATTGGTAGCCAGACTACGAGCACTAGCCAGAAGATCTGCCAACACAAGTGGGACTCAGCGAATAATTGCGGGACCATTTCAGTTAGATTTGCAACATATGGAAGTGAGATACAAGGGAGAGTTAATTAGACTTACGAAACTCCAATTTGAGCTTTTCAAGTACATGGTAATGCATCAAGGAGAAGTCTTGCCTACAGAAGACTTAATGCGAAACGTTTGGGGTTATAGCATAGCAGCAGACGATAGCCTAGTCAAAACTCACATCTATTATCTTAGACAGCGTATAGAAGAAGACCCTACACATCCTAGACATATACTTACCGTACCAGGAGTAGGCTACCTCTTTCAACCCTGATCTTTTGTTCTCAAAAACTCTTATTTGACAACCTGCGTAATAACACATATACTAATAATGAACGCATGTTCATCATTTTCGAGGTGGTATAGGTGAAGAAGGAATTTATAATCGAAAGACAGGGGAAAAGCTTTGTCCTATACGCAGGATTGCTAGAGGAAGCACACGCTCAAGGGCTAAAGAGGATAGAGACAGAGCTGTTGCAAATTCCCACGCCGGAGAATGGTAACGTAGCTATATGTAAAGCTACAGTACAGACAGAAAAAGGCATCTTTACAGGTCTTGGAGATGCATCTCCCGAGAACGTATCGAAGCTCATGAGTCTACATCTCATAAGGATGGCTGAAACCCGAGCAAAGGCGAGGGCTCTAAGAGACGCCGTCAACGTAGGTGTAGCTGCTCTCGAAGAGCTAGCAGAAGACGAGCCGGAATCCACGCGTACATCCGAAGCAGATTCACTAGAAAGAGATAATACGGCAGAATTTGCTCC
>JBHORE010000056.1:0-6452 GCA_042408415.1 Thermobaculum sp. | reverse complement strand
ACAAGGAGCTTGAATGAGGCGCTCTACACTTTACAGCTTGATATTTATCATTATTTTGACCGCATTTGCAGTATGGGTAGACCTTCCAGGATCTAGAAACGTATTCGGACGGCAAGCAGAAGTTGTTGAAGGATTGGACCTTCAAGGAGGCTTGCAAGTACTGCTCCAAGCCCGCCATGTTGGTGGCAAGGCTCCTACAAGAGAACAGATGGAAGAAGTCAGGCAGGTTGTTGAACAACGCGTCAATAGCCTAGGATTAACCGAACCCGTAGTACAGCTCCAAGGATCAGATCGCATCGTCGTTGAACTTCCAGGAGTGAAAGATCCAGAACAGGCGATTAGAACATTCCAGGGAACTGGCTTACTTGAATTCATAGACGCTGGCGATACACCACTACAAGTGGGAACCTTGGTCAATACCACTCTAGGTCCAGCTATAACAAATGGCGGACAAAATCAAAGGTCAAACAAGAATGGCACACCCACTCCTGGAACTACACCGACTCCAGAGAGCACTCCTCAGGCCAACCAAACACCTGTAGCCGCAAATGTAACCCCTACACCGGAAGATCCACAATTTCAGCAAGCGCTACAGGCGACACCTTCAGAACAGCTACAAAGGACATATACCACAGTAATAACTGGAAACGATATAGCTAGTGCCAGGCCAGATTTCGATCCGACCACTGGAGAACCCGTAGTCTCGTTCGAGCTGAAGCCCGAGGCAGCCAAGAAGTTCGCTGATTTCACCACTCAAAACGTAGGCAAATACTTGGCAATAGCACTAGATAAGAAGATCATCAGCTCTCCTCAGATCAGAGACCCAATAACTAATGGCAGGGGAGTTATAACGGGAGTAACACGCGAGGAAGCACGCACATTGGCCATTCAGATCAGGTCTGGGTCTCTCAGCGTACCACTCGATATTATAAGCTCTAACACGGTAGGAGCCACTCTTGGCAATGATTCTGTACAGAGAAGCATCCGTGCTGGGTTAATAGGTATCGGAGCAGTCGCGCTCTTTATGATCCTCTATTACAGGCTCCCAGGATTCGTTTCTGTAGTCGCTCTAGCAATATATGCTGCAGTAGTGTTCGCGCTCTTCAAGCTTATACCTGTAACACTAACACTTGCAGGTATAGCTGGCTTCGTCCTATCCGTAGGCATGGCCGTGGATGCTAACGTCCTAATCTTTGCTAGATTAAAGGACGAGTTACGCAGAGGCAGAGGCTTGCTCCAGGCCATAGACGTGGGTTTCAAAAATGCTTGGCCCTCTATCCGGGATAGCAATATTTCCACCCTAATCACGTGTGCAATACTCATATGGTTTGGCTCCAGATTTGGAGCAAGCGTGATCAAGGGCTTCGCTATCACCTTGGCAATTGGTGTCTTAGTTAGCATGTTCACAGCTATCTTCGTTACTAGGACATTGCTACAGGTAGTATTATCATTAGTGCATACCAGAAACTTGTGGATTTGGGGTATAGGGAAGAATCAATTACCCGAGCCTGAGGGCAGAACTTTACAACCGGCTAAGGGCTCTAGAACTACGCAGGCTTAGTTAGTGGAGGGCTTTGCTAATTGATCGATATAGTTAGATGGAGATATGCTTTCTATCTGCTGTCTCTTTTGATAATCATCCCAGGCACTATATATCTATTGCTGTTCGGATTGAGACTGGGCATTGACTTTGAGGGAGGCACTTTCTGGCAGATTCAGTTCGAAAAACCTGTCAGAATTGAGGACGTTAGATCCGCATTGGCTCAGGCAGGTTACAACGAAGCCTTCGTTCAAAGTTTTGGGCAGCAATCCAATACTGCACAGGGCACCGTAACCAGAGGTGTGTCCATGCGCCTCCCTGAGATAAAAGAGAACTCTACAGAAAAGGCCAAGCTCGAGCAAATATTGAAATCTAGATTCGGGAACTACGAAGAGCTGGTGTTCACGTCTGTAGGTCCGGCAGTTGGTAGGGAAATCAGGAACAGGTCCATAGTTGCAATTGCGCTAGCATCACTGGGAATTTTAGGGTACATAGCGTTTGCATTCCGTAAAGTAAGTCACCCGTTCAGGTACGGAATCTGCGCTATCATCGCAATGCTGCACGACGTGCTGGTCGTAGTAGGCATATTTGCCATTCTTGGCAAGCACTTCGGCGTGGAGATAGATGCACTATTCGTAACCGCATTGCTAACGATGATAGGTTTCTCAGTACACGACACTATAGTTGTATTTGACAGGATTCGCGAAAATCAGCTTAGAAGATACGGTGAAAGCTTTGAGCAAATAGTCAATATCAGCCTTCTACAGACTCTAGTAAGATCTGTGAACACCTCTATGACGGTGATCTTCACCTTGCTAGCACTCTACTTCTTTGGTGGCACAACGATCAAACACTTTGTACTAGCACTTCTAATTGGCATCGTAAGTGGTACATATAGTTCTATATTTAATGCCAGCTTGTTGCTCGTCTCCTGGGAGAACAAAGACTTCCTTCGAATCTTTAGAAGAGCCGAGCCAGAAGCAGCGGCCACCTAAAAGAAAACTTGGGTTAAAATTTGGTTAGCTTAAACCAGGATCGATAACTAAATACACAGAGGACGAGGGGGTTTCATGAACAACGAGGTATTATGGGCAATACTTATATTTGGTGCTGGAGTACTAGCAGTCATCTTCGCCCTCTCAATGGCCAGGTATGTCCTTAGTCGAGACACTGGAACTCCAGAGATGAAAGCCGTGGCCGACACAATATATGAGGGGGCAATCGCTTATCTGAATCGTCAGTACACTACGATAGCAAGTATAGCGGTTATCACAGCAATTATTATCGGAGCCATTATCGCCCTAGTAGGTAGCGAGACTATGGATCTTCCGGGACCTCAGGCGGCGATAATGACTGCGATAGCTTTCCTGGCTGGGGCTCTCGCCTCGGGAGTATCTGGATACATTGCTATGCTTGTGGCAGTCAAATCTAACGTGAGGACTGCCGCCGCAGCTAGAAGAAGCCTAGGAGACGCACTACTCGTTTCCCTAAGGGGAGGTGCTGCTGGAGCATTCTTCATAATTGCGCTCTCCATAATGGGTGTTGCGGCCATATTCTACGCCTACAATGGCTTCAATCAGCCTGAGAGAGCTCCTTTTCTCATAGTAGGTTTTGGCTTCGGAGCGTCCTTTGTTGCTCTTTTCGCACAACTTGGAGGAGGTATTTACACTAAGGCTGCGGATGTGGGAGCTGACCTAGTAGGTAAGGTGGAAGCAGGAATACCTGAAGACGATCCCAGAAACCCCGCTGTTATAGCAGACCTTGTAGGCGATAACGTAGGTGACTGCGCTGGACGCGGGGCGGACCTGTTCGAATCCACCGCAGCTGAAAACATCGGAGCCATGATCCTTGGGGTATCTATCTTTCTAGCAACAGGAAGGGATAACCCAGGCTTTATATTCCTCTCGCTTGTACTTGGTGCTATGGGGCTTATAGCCTCCATGATAGGAGTACTCTCTGTAAGACCAAGTGCTAACGCAGATCCAATGGGAGCTCTGAACAGAGGCTTCGCAGTAACAGCAGTCCTGTCCATAATCGGACTCTTCATCGCCACTCTTTGGGTCCTGGACGGTAATTGGTGGCTATTTGGTTGTGGGCTTGTAGGTATTATAACATCGATACTTTTCCTGCTCATGACCCAATACTATACCTCTGAGAAGTACAGACCAGTTAGGACAATAGCCGAGGCTTCCAAGACAGGTCCAGCAACCAACATCATCTCCGGTATAGCTATCGGTTTTGAAAACACTGCTCTGCCAGCTATAGTCATCTCTTTGGCTATAGGTACAGCCTACTTCTTCGGTACTAAAACAGGCTTTAGCGACAACTCCTTCGTGAACGGAGTATACGGAACTGCTGTAGCAACCATGGGCATGCTTATGACAGTGGCCTATGTACTAGCCATGGACATCTTCGGTCCCATTACAGATAATGCCGGCGGTGTCGTAGAGATGAGCAATCAGCCCGAGGAAGTGAGAGAACGTACAGATGCCCTTGATGCAGTAGGTAACACAACCAAGGCTCTTACCAAGGGTTATGCTATAGGTTCCGCTGCCCTAGCTGCTTTCCTCTTGTTCTCAGCCTATCTCTCCGACGCAAAGCTAGAAGCTGTCAATCTAGCCCGCGTACCAGTATTCATAGGCGGCTTCCTTGGGGGCATGCTAGTGTTCCTGTTTAGCTCGCTGGCTATTAGGGCAGTAGGACGTGCAGCAGGAGATATGATTGAAGAAGTACGTCGCCAATTCAGAAGCGAACCAGGTATCATGCAAGGTACCGTACGTCCCAACTATGCAAAGGCTGTGGACATAAGCACTAGAGCTGCTCTTAGAGAGATGGTCCTACCTGGTATCCTGGCGGTAGGAATGCCCGTAGTGGTTGGATTGGTACTAAGAGCAGAGGCTGTAGCAGCCCTGCTGATGGTCGGTACTATGACAGGCATATTAGTGGCCCTAGTACTCAACAACGGCGGTGGCGCCTGGGACAATGCCAAGAAACTGATAGAATCTGGTCAGCTGCTAGATGAAGAAGGCAAGCCTATAGGAAAAGGAACTGCCACTCACGCGGCAGCAGTGGTAGGTGATACTGTAGGTGATCCCTTCAAGGACACAGCTGGGCCGTCTCTACATGTGCTGATCAAGCTACTATCTACCGTGACTCTGGTACTTGCTCCTCTGTTTATTAGGTAAGGTAGTAGGAACTTTGCTTAGTAAAATCTAGTTCCAAATTATAGGGGGCTATAAGCCCCCTATAATTTCTAGAGGCTATAGAAAGGATCTATAGGGGTGAGAATAGCAGTAATAGGCGGAGGTATTGCAGGGCTATCTGCCGCATACGAGCTACTTAAGGCAGGACAAGAGGTCCATCTTTTTGAGAGATCAAACTTTCTTGGGGGCCAAGTAGTAACAATACCACTCTATGGTACTCCCATAGAGTTAGCCTATCATCATCTGTTCACTAGCGATGTAGTGATGCAGGAGCTTATGGCTGAGCTCGGCATCATAGACAAGCTAGAATGGTATCCATCAAAAGTTGGATGGTTCAAAGGTGGCAAAATATATCCTTTCGTTACCCCTATGGATCTACTACGCTTCAAACCTATAAGACCATGGAATAGACTGCGATTAGGGTTAGTAGTACTGTTCCTACAGCGCTATAAAAATTGGAAGGCACTGGAAAAGACAACAGCCACACAATGGATGAGAAAATGGGCAGGCAATAACGCCTATGAACAAGTATGGAGACCCCTACTTAAGGGTAAGTTTGGCACCCGACACGAAGATATCTCCATGGCATGGCTGTGGGGCAAGATACATCTTAGAACTACATCCAGATCTTCAATCAATAAGGAGGTTCTTGGTTACCCGACCGGAAGCTTCAAGGTCATAGTAGATGCGCTGGAGAAAGCTATAAAGGATATGGGAGGGCATATTCACCTCGGCGCCAACATAGAGAAGATTGAAGCGCGGACATCCCCAAGTGGAGAACTGACTGCTGTAGGCATACGTACTGGCGAAGGATTACAGGAATTTGAAAAAATTATATCCACCATTCCTTCCAATAGATTCCTAGACATTGCCCCTCCCGTCGGGAAAGAATATGAAGAGAAATTGAGATCGGGACGATACCAAGGCGCCCTTGTGATGCTGATGACCTTACACAACAAACTATCAGATTATTACTGGCTCAACATAGGAGAAGAAGGCTTTCCGTTCGTGGGACTTATCGAACACACGAATTTAGTACCTAAGGAATGGTATGGGGGAAAGCATGTCCTGTATATAAGTAACTATCTTTCTACAGAAGATTATTACTGGCAGCTAGGCAAAGAGGAGTTACTAGAAGTCTATATACCTTTCCTGCAAAGGGTTAATCCAGAGTTTGAAAGATCGTGGATCGATTCCTATCAAGTCTTTAGGGAGGCGGCAGCACAACCTATAGTACCTCCGAACTACTCACAGCGAATACCGGAGATGCAAACCCCTGTGAAGAACCTCATATTAGCCAATACCACCCAGATATATCCTCAGGACAGAGGCACTAACTATAGCGTTGATCTAGGGAAAAAGGCAGCGAGACTAGCCCTAGAATCCTGATAAAAAAATACGGCTACAAAGCTATTTAGGATATATTTACGAAAATCCATTGTTAGGTTCTCCCTGGAAATGCTTTAAGTAGAGTTACAGAATTGGTTGAAATGGGCCAAGGGGGAACCTATGACCACATACTTTTCCAAGCAAACCGAAGAGAAAAGAATCACTGACACTCACTATATCCGGGCTTATCTTGAAGAGGTACTAACAAGATTCAATGCTCACGGCAGAGAGATTCCTCTTCATCTTAAAAAAGCGTTTACGGAAGAAGACAAACCAGGTGTGAGCCTTGAACAGGCAGTCGAATCCTACGGACGCTTGAT
>JBHORE010000053.1:0-5823 GCA_042408415.1 Thermobaculum sp. | reverse complement strand
CAGTACTATCGAAGCTGTAAAGAAAAATAGGGTAGTACCTGTCAACCCTGATCTTTATACAACGCCGGGCCCGAGGTTGACTCAAGCTATCAAGCAGCTTGCCGCTATTATTCATCCAGAGGTATTTGGCGAAAGATAGGTTTAATCATGAGCAGTCAAGTCCAAGCCACTAGCTCTGAGATTAAAAAGAGTTCCCACTGGCTCAGAGCTGGTGGTGTCATATTTTTTCTTATGATCTTAGCCTTTATATCTATCATCTTGGCATCCTCTATTGGTTCGGCCTATATTTCACCACTCCAGGAAATCAGGATGATAGCCCATGCCCTAGGATTACCTATTGCGGTCACTTGGTCTGAGAGCGATAGCGCTATTTTATTCCAACTTAGATTGCCTCGGGTGGTAGCAGCTTTCCTTGTAGGGTGTGGGTTGTCATCAGCAGGACTTATTATGCAAGGGGTATTCCGAAATCCCCTGGCTGATCCTTATATCTTGGGATCATCCTCAGGGGCTGGACTAGGAGCCGTACTTGCAATGGCACTTGCGCTAAAGTGGGATTTTCTTGGATTTGCCCCAGTTCCACTTCTGGCGTTTGTGGGGGCTATGCTATCTGTCGTGTTAGTGTACCTAATAGCTGGAGCCTTCGGATCCGTTGATCCGACTCGGCTGATACTAGCTGGCGTAGCTGTAGGATCTTTTCTGGGAGCGATAATGAGCTTTATCATGGCATTTACTCCCCTAGTACAATCTCAGTTGAAAGCAGTATTTGTATGGCTGCTAGGAGGTGTTGGAGTATCAGGGTGGAATGAGCTAAGAGTCTTATTGCCTTTGTTCTTCGTTACTATCTTAGTACTGTTTTTCATGGCTTCTGATCTTGATGCACTCACCCTTGGTGATGAGGGTGCCTCTTACCTGGGTGTTAATGTAACCTATACACGCATTGTTCTTATAGGTTTATCTGCTTTGCTCACCGCAAGTGCCGTATCTGTTAGTGGGCTCATAGGTTTTGTTGGATTGGTTGTGCCGCATGTTATGAGAATGGCTTTCGGACCCAAACACACTACAATGATTCCAGTAACTGCTTTGGTCGGTGGATCCTTCATGGTAATCATTGATTTGCTAGCCCGTGTAGTTCTCTCTCCAAACGAAGTGCCTGTAGGGATATTGACTGCTATGATTGGAGCTCCATTCTTCCTGTTTACGCTACGGAAGTTAGGAAAGGGATATTCATTATGAGAACTGATGGGGCAGCGATAGTGCTAAACAATCTGCACTTTTCGTATGGGCACGTGCCTGTGCTACGAGGTGTCAACTTGGACGTAAAATACGGCGAGATGTTTGCTGTGCTAGGTCCCAATGGAAGTGGCAAAACAACTCTGCTTAGGGTTATCAGCGGTTTCTTGAAACCTTCTATGGGCGACGTGATCATTGAATCTAGAAGTATAAGGGCTTATTCTAGGAAGAATCTTGCTAGAGTTCTAGGTATGTTACCACAAGAGCAGAATGTGCTGCCCACGTGGAGAGTAAGGGAATTCGTATCTCTAGGACGTATACCCTATAAGTCACGGCTTGAGCTTGGATTCAAAGACGAGGATGTTCAAGCCGTCGATCGTGCTCTGGAGATGATGCAACTTGAGGGTATACAACATAGGCGTATAAGCAGTCTTAGTGAGGGACAGAAACAGCGAGTTATGATCGCCATGCTATTAGCTCAGAAAGTTAAGATCATGCTTCTGGATGAGCCTACTGCCCATTTAGATATGAAATATAAAAACTTGGTGTTCGATGCTTTATGCGACATAAGAAAGAGTTTAGATATAACCATAGTAGCCTGCTTACACGATCCTATCATTGCTGCACTGTATTTCGACCGTGTGGCTTTGCTAAAAGATGGTAAGGTTTACGCTTTGGGAAGCCCAGATGATACTTTGAATACTAGTACTCTGTCAGGACTGTATGACACTCGGATCAAGGTAGTTCAAGATGAAGAAATAGGAGTACCTCTTGCCTATGCTGTACCGATTAGTCGGTCTGCACAGGATAACTTGAATGAGGGAGCTTAGAAAGGCTGATCACTGATCATATAAATAAAGCTGGTAGCCTAGCTAGGCCTACCAGCTGGCTGGGGGACGTGGATTCGAACCACGATTAACTGATCCAGAGTCAGTCGTCCTACCGTTAGACGATCCCCCATCGACGCCAAATAGTTTACCAAAACGATGACTTCTTTGGCAAACCCTTCATTAAGAAGCCTTATCTGTTGCTAGATAGTCTTCCATTCTGACACTTAATACAGTACTTACACCCTGTTTATCTTGGGTTACTCCAAATATCCTACTAGCTCTCTCAACAGTAAACCTGTTGTGGGTTATGACTATAAACTGGGTGTCGCTTGCTAACTCTTCTAAGAGGTCACAGAACCTTGTAACGTTACGTTCATCAAGTGCTGCATCCACCTCATCCATAACACAGAATGGAGCTTTACTATCCTTTATTAGAGCTAATAACAATGCGCAAGAGCATAAAGCTCTTTCTCCACCTGACAATGCCGATAAAGTTGAGATTCTTTTACCTGGCAGTTGGACTTCTATTTCAACTCCTAACTTATCCTTATCATCTTTGGCTAGCTTTAGGCCTGCCTTGCCACCTCCAAAGAGTCGATCAAAGTACTGGGCAAAGGTTTGTGATACTTCCTGGAATGTCTCCTGAAATGCCTGTTGCATCTCATGCTCTAGCCTATTGATGAGATCTTCTAGGTTATGCTTAGCTTTGTTGATGTCCCTTAGTTGAGACTCGAGAAAATCTACCCTATTACGTACTTGGTTATATTCTTCGATTGCCAGTGGATTTACTGGTCCTATTCTGGATATTTTCTGTCTTGATTGTTCAATCTTTTTATTCAAATCTCCTAGATCGTCACTGCTTTGAATATCGGCGGAGGGAGCTTTACCTGTTTCTCTTTGGCATGCATGTATGATGTCGCTTTTTTGTCTTTCAAGATGTTCTAACAATGTACATGCGTCTTGTAGGGAGTCATGTATAGAGCTCAGCTCATTATTTGATGAGGCTATTTGATTCTCGATTGCTATGAGGGATTCTCTTAATGAATCCATTTGATTAGAATCTTCATCTATCTGCTCTTGCAAGCTGCTGATCTCTTTAAATACAACATCTAGCTGTCCCATTAAATGGGATACCTGAGGTGACAATTGTTCTACTCGTCCATGAATGTCATCTAGCTCCGACTGCCTACTAGCTATCTCAGAATCTATTTTGACGATCCTGGCCTTGTTTTCATGTAAGCTGTGAGTTGTTTTTGCAAGCTCTCTATTGAGCGTCTCTAGAGACGAGGATACCCTTAGAAGGTTAGTCTCCATCTCAGATATGCTACTCTCATACTCTCTAAGGACTTCCCTTTCTTGATTAATTCTGGCTTCGATATTCTTTTCTTTTTCGATAAGCTTATGCAGCTGTTCTTCTTCTCGAGGCAGCCTTTTATTTGCTTCGTTTAATCTTCTTTGGAGTCGTGCTATTTGTTGTTCTACCCAATCTAATCTTTCGGTAAGCAGTCTATATTGGTCTTCTAAAGACTTCTCAGAGCCTTTTTCCCTGAGCAAGCGCTGCTCCAATTGCAACAGGTCTTTAGTGAAACTGTCCTCTTGTTGTCTGAGTGTTTGTAGGATATTCTCCAGCTTATATACTTGATCTTTTACCTCCTCAAGCTTCTTGCTGATCTCTCTGGCCCTTTCACGTGATTCTTTTAGCTCACGTCTTTTGGCTAGAATCCCTCCTTGCGTCTTAGATAAATTACCTCCAGTAACCGCTCCTCCTTGTCTAACCACCTCGCCTTCTAAAGTTACTATTGAGCTAATACCTCTGGCACTAGACAATACTCGTCTTGCTGTGCCAAGATCACGTACGATCAATATTCTTCCTAGCATGTAAGAGATTGCTTTATCTATCTGTTCCGGATAGTCTACTAATTCGCTTGCGATTCCAACTACACCGCCGATATTTGGTATGTAAGAAGCCTTTAGAGGCGTTACTGTATCTATAGGAAGGAAGGTTACTCTCCCAATTTTCTTCATCTTTAGCCATTCGATAGCTCGCTCTGCATCCTGCCAGGTTAGGGTTATGATGTTCTGTAAGCCTGATCCAATTGCTGCTTCTATAGCTATTTCCAGCTCTGCTGGGACAGCTATGAGATTGCCAACAGGTCCCAATATCCCGTGCAATACTCCGGAGGTACTTGCGCGCATAACCTCTCTTACACTAGGCTGCATATCAGCTGCGCTCTTGCTGATATCATCAAGTATCTTCTCTCTAGACTGTACTTCACGTAGCTGTAAGGATAGATCGCTGTACCTTTGCTGAAGTTCTTGATGTTCACGTTTAGTTGCATCTATTTTTTGCTTTATATCTTTGATTTTTTCTGATAACCTTAGTCTTTCCCGTTCAGCGACTTGTATCCTATCTCTTAGGTGTTGTCTTTGGGTTTGTATCTCTTCGCTGCGAGCTTGAATGTTAAGCCTCTCGCTGGTATGGATCTCTATTTCATTTCCTAAGTTACTTATCTCCTTAGTTAGGATTTCCACTAGTCTCTTCTTAGAAGCTACCTCCCTTTGCAATTCTGATAGTTCTTGCTCGGAGCCTGCGATAGAATTTTCTATTTGTTGCTTTTTATCTAGACCATCCCTTGAGCATCGCTCTAGATTTAGTAATTCAGTTTCTACCCGTTGCTTTTGTTGACACAGAAGTTCTATTTCAGCTTCAAGTTTATGTATCTCGGTTAAGACTTGCAGCTTCTGAGCTTGTAGGTGCTCTATCTTGGATTCTATTATTCTTGCTTGGGTTTCATTTTCTGTTAATTCTTTCTGAAGATCTGTGATCTGCCTCTGTAGGGAAGCTATTATAGCCTTGTTCTCTCTTAGGGAGGTGTTTGCTTGCTCGATGTGGTTTTGCCTTTTTTCGATATCATGCTCTATAAGCCGCTTTTGCGATTCGAGTTTGGGTAAATGATCCAGTATCTGCTCGCGCCTATTCTGAAGATGAACTTTTCTGTGTCTAGCTGATCCTATTTGGCTCTCTAAGTCCTGAATTAGCCGGGAGTAGTAGGCCGTTAATAGCTGCCTTAGCCTGTCCTCTTCGAATTCTTTTGATCGCAGGCTGTTTACTTGCTTGATAAGGCTTTTGAGACGCGGTCTGGTTTCGTTCAATAAATCTTCTACTCGCCTGAGGTTATCTTCTACCTCTGCAAGCCTTTTCAGAGTTTCGTCCCGTCTTTTGAAGTGGTGTGTTATATCTGCTGCCTGTTCGAGGAGCAATGTACGATTTTCAGGGCTAATCAATAACACTTCATCAACTGATCCCTGATTTATGAAGGTGAAAGATTCACCTATGATTGCCCCTATCTCCTGGACGTCACGTAGCCTTGCCTTTCTGCTGTTTATCAGGTATTCGTTCTCACCACTTCTGTAGGCTCGCCTTGTTATGCTGATTTCTTCGTACGGGAGGGGGATAGATTTGTCGTGGTTATCAATCGATATCTCTACTTCAGCCATGCCGGCCCTTGGTTTGCCAGGGCTGCCCGCCCAAATTACATCTTCTGCTCTCTTACCTCTAAGTAGGGAATAGCTCTGTTCACCCAGAACCCATCTTATAGCTTCTAGTATATTGCTCTTGCCTGAGCCGTTGGGGCCAACTATAGCCGTTATGCCATGATCAAACTCTAGTAATGTGTGATTACTAAAGCTCTTGAATCCTTGTATTTTCAGGGAATTGATCTTCAATTTTCCGCCTGAATATCCCTATACTCCGTATACTTGG
>JBHORE010000052.1:0-6393 GCA_042408415.1 Thermobaculum sp. | reverse complement strand
CTGCTTCTAGCAGCCGCGGCCTTATAGAATTCTATGCAGGTGGCCACGAAAACAAACACTATAGCGGAGAAAGATAGTAATGCAGGGAACTTTCGTACGCCCAGTAGGAATAGAAGTGATCCTACTATTACTCCAGATACTACTGGGAGTGTTAGATTTCGCATAAACCTGTAGCCTGAGCTGCGGCGCCATGCTAACAATGTTCCGAAGCCAATTAGGAGTATCAGCAACAGGAACAAAGGACCATTCACTTGCTTGAAGAATGGTGGACCTACCGATACCTTTGCTCCCCTAACTACCTCTGATATGAGCGGGAATATAGTACCCCAGAAGGTGGCGAAAGTAATTCCAAGTATCAATAGATTGTTCATTAAGAAACTAGCCTCTTTAGACAGTAAGGAATCAAAACTTCCTTCTGTCTTCAGCTTGGGCAATCTGAAGAATATTAGTCCTAATGAGAATATAGTTGCTATACCCAGGAAGGTGAAGAAGAATGGCCCCAGACTAGAAAGTGCGAAAGCATGTACAGAGGAGATCACACCGCTACGTACAATGAAAGTACCGAATATGGCTAGAAGGAAGGTCAAAACTACGAGTCCCAGATTCCATACCTTGAGCATTCCACGACGCTCTTGGACCATGGTTGAATGAATGAATGCTGTCGCGGTTAACCAAGGCATGAGCGCAGCGTTCTCAACAGGGTCCCATCCCCAGTAACCTCCCCAGCCGAGCACATGATAGGCCCACCATGCGCCTATAAGCAACCCTATACCTTGTATTAGCCATCCGATAAGCATCCATCTTCGGATAGCCAGCAACCATTCCTTGCCGAGCCTTCCAGTTAGTAAGGCTGCTATGGCATAAGCAAAGGGTATAGAGAAACTCATGTAACCAGTAAGTAGGAATGGGGGATGAAATCTCATCCCTGGGTCCATGAGGAGTGGGTTGAGTCCTTGCCCATCAACCGCTTCGACCGCTAGCCTCTCAAATGGATTGGAGACGAAGCTCAAGAGTAAGAGGAAGAATACTTCTATACCAAGAAGTACTGAACCAACATAAGGAGCTAGCTCTGGATAATTCTTTCTAGCATGCCAAACTGCGATGGCCGAGAAGATAGTCAACATCCAAGCCCAGAACAAAAGCGACCCTGCTTGCCCACCCCAGAAACTCGTGAATAGATAACTGGGACTCATATCTCTACTAGATGTCTGGGCTACGTAGGCGATCCTAAAGTCATGGGTAAATAGTGCCCAGAACAGGAATCCGCTGGCTAGAGTGACCAGAAAGGCGTTTGCGAATATTGCATGCTGAGAGCTTCTAACAAGTAGATTGCCTCTCAGCTTGTTGTACAATCTGCTCTCGCTATTAGCCAGCAACCAGGAGCCATAAGCTCCTGTTATCAATCCATATACTGCTAATGCAAAAGCTACGATTAGAGCAAGGAAAGCTATATCAGAAGGTATCACTGTGTATTTCCTTGGGATGATTTGGACTGGAACTTGGAGGGGCACTTAGCAAGCAGAGTGTGAGCATGGAACACCTGTCCATCATAGGTGCCCTCCACCACCACATCAGCATTGTCCTTGAAGATGTCAGGCACCACACCCTGATACTCCACCCTCATCCTGCCAGACCCATCATAGGCTGTGAAGCTGAGCCTGTCTCCTTGTCTGGAGATGGAGCCAGGCAACACCTTGCCTGACACCCTGACCTGTCCCCCATGATAGGAGGACTGCAGCTCGGAGACCTTCAGGTAGTAGACGGTGTTGGCCGAGAAGTTGGAGACCACCAGGTAGAGGATGGCGGCAGCTGCCACCAGTCCCACAACCAGCAGTCCCAGGTTTCTTCTCCTCGTGGTGTCTACTGCTACAGCTTGTGCCATTCCCTTGGCAGTATACCATATGGAGGCAGAAACCTGAGAGGACTGTTATTTATACATGTTGCTTAACTTCCTCGCTGTTCTTGCTGTAGGTCTCCACGACATGGTTGACCTCGCCACCCATGAGGAGTATGTAAGAGGAGTAATACATGTAAAGCATCATTAGTATGGCTCCTGCCAACGTTCCGTAGGTCTTGTTGTAGTTACCGAAGTTGTTTACGTATAGAGAGAATATAAGTGTGAAAACTAGCCAGCCGAGAAGGGCTAAGATCGAGCCTGGTGTCACGAGCCTGAGTGGTTGCTTGATATCTGGACCATAGTGATAGATGAGTGCAAAGGCTAATAGAGCTATAAGTATAAGCAAGGGCCATTGAGCTATCTTCCAAGTCCAAGCAAATAGTGTTCCTAAACCAGTGGTACGGGCCAGCCAATCTGCTATCTTAGGACCAAAGACCGCTAGTATGCCTGCACTCAGCAGGAGCAGTACAGCAATAATGGATAGCATTATCGATATAAGATACTTCTTCCAGATTGGTCTTGAATCTTTTATCTCATACACTACATTGAGAGATTCCATGATCGACCTAAAAGCCCCTGATACTCCCCACAGGGCTAGGAGTATAGATACTACGGCACCTGTAGTAAAAGTTCCAGGTCTTATGTTACCTATAAGTCTATCTATCTGTTGCTGTACGAAATCTATAACCTCTACTGGTATGGCTTGCCTGATCTGGGGACGTGATAAGAAGTCTTCTATGAGCTGAGAAGTATCGAATATGCCCAGCACTTTGTCAAATATTCCAAGCATAGATATTAGAAAGGTCAGAAAGGGGAAGATGGCAAATATGCCGTGATATGTAAGACTGGCTGCAAAATCTCCTAGGTGATCCTCCGAGGCTTCCTTCCAGGCTTGCTTTAGCAGATCTGCCAGTCCCATGTGTCTTGCAAGCGGAACCCTAATCTTGTTTCCCAGCTGTTCCAGCTTGTTTAGATACGGAACCAGAAATGACATAATATTTTGCTCTCCAATGTACTTATATCTTTCTGGCTATGACCGTCATGATATCTCCAAAATTCAAAGGAACTTTAAGGTCATGTATTTTTAGGAGATGAGCAACGGTGTGAGCAGCTCTATAAGCTGCTGGGCTGTAAGCTTTCATCTTGGAGAAGAGATATCTTAGGCTAACGACCCTAATGTGATGCTTGATTTCCAGAATTCTGAAACCTGATTTTCCGAGTATTTTCTCCATTGTGTCGGGTGTAAAGTAATACAAGTGCATTAGCATGTACCAAGGATAGTGCCTTCCCAATAACTTGGCGAATACGGAATCTATATTCATAGTGGTGATTGCCAAAATGCCGCCGTCTCTTAGCAGTGAGTTCGCTCTCATGAGTTCCTTGTAAGGATCTGTAAGGTGCTCTATCACATCCCACATGGTTATTACTTCAAAGCTACTATCCTCCAGCTTTGCCTCAGAAAGTCCGCATTCCTGTACTTCTATGTTTCTCTTGTTTCTGCAATACTCAGCTGCCCACTTTGATGGTTCAAGCCCATAGACCTCATAGCCATAGTATTTAGCTATATCCAAAAATGTGCCGATGTGGCATCCTACATCCAGCAACTTGCCTTTTCTTTTATATCTGGAAATCTCAGCAAGGTTATTCTTGAAAGTAGCTACTCTTCCCTCTTCTTCGGCAAGGTATACATGATCCTCCACTTGTGAGTAGATCTCGATTATTTTCTGTGGAGACGGTCTAGGATTGGCAAATATTAGGCCGCAATTATTGCACCTCACAATAGGTCCATGTTTGCTATGGTAGATGCTTGTACAAGCTAGAGTGTTAGCTGAGATCTGTGATAAGTTTGTGTTTGCTGGCAGAAACAGTGTGTGACTAGTGCTTCCACATAAGTTGCAATCGATATATTCAAGATCACTAGTTTCTAATATCAATACTCTTACCCCTTATGTTAACCATAGTCTTGGGTTTTGCATATGTTAACAATTTCGATAGTAGCAAGGAAGCTACCAGTAAGTAAGAGCTTATGGAGATTATAAGTCCGTACTCCAACGACTTAGATTCATACCTGAACTCTACTTTATGTTCCCCTGCTGGGATGGTTACTGCGCGTAGTAAGCCATATGCTCGGTAGATGTTTACAGGTTTTCCATCTAGATAAGCTCGCCAGTCAGGATAGTAGACCTCGCTCAGTATAAGCACTCCTGGCAAGTGAGACTTAGTGGTTAGTGTTATTCTAGATTGCGAATAGTGATCTATAGTTACGGCATCATCTAAAGAATCTGAGCCTTGTACGTGGCTTTCAAGCCCTTCTACTAATGCTATCTTCCTGAAATCTAGAGCATTGTTTGCCAATATATGCAAAACCTCTTCGTATGAGGCATTTTGCCAGGAATGTACTATCCACGCTCTAGGTAATGTGGTCTGGCGTTCCCATATACGGATCGTTGAATCCTCATATATCAATCTCGAGCTTTTCTCTAGGGATTCATATTCTGGAAAATTGGGGCCGAGGCTCCTTAGGGTGATCACATACCTTGCGTTAAGCAGATCCAGTAGAGGTGAAGAGAGTCCTTTCTGTAAGACATAAGTGCTTCTATATTCCTGTGATTGGCCATTTATTATTCCAAAAAAGGAGTCATAACTCGATAGCTGTAGAGGATTGTATCCTTGGAGATCTTGAATACCGACCATGAGAGCTCGGTTGTTAACTAGCAGAATTTTGGTTCTGTAGTCCATCCACTGATATCTATACAGGATCCCAGGAGGAGGAATACTTGGATCAGCTTTGTCGGGGGACCATCGCAGTCTTGGATCGTATCCGAAAAACCTAAATGTGTAATTGGGTCCTTGAGAGCTCAAGAACTTAGCAGCTTTCGGAGGGCTATAGTAATTCTCTAGATTAACCTTTCGGAGTGCATAGACCATATGGGTCTGCAGGCGCTGTGCTTGTACGTGGTTGTTGACCATGTATAGATCTGCGAACACGCAGGCTAAAACTAGTAAAGTCAGAAGTATTTTATTTTGAGCGCTCGGATTTGCTATATACACCCCGATCCCTATTGAGAATACGAGCAATATGATGGAAGTGTATATTGTCATCTGTGAAGCTGCATAAGCAGTTATGAGCGCTAATAGAACCGGTGGAGCTAAGATTAGCCAGTAAACTTTTCGCTTGATCCGATTTCTATCCATTTGTAATAAGTACGTTATCGTTGATCCTGCGAGTAACGAGGGCGCTATATAGAAAGTCATCATTATCCGCTCAGGGTCGTGGGGGTGGAGAGATCTGAACATCGGTAGAAGATCGTATAGAATTAGGTGCAATGGGGTTTGGCGTCTATTGGCTAAGACTAAGCAGGTGAACATCCATACTATCCAGAATGGAGTCATGTACCTGGCGCGCACTAAGAAGGGGGCAGCCAATGCTAAAGAAAATACGGTAACCCCTAAATACCATGTAGTGGGTCCCAGCAAGGACAGAGATTCAAGCACTGTCCATCCGCTATGTACACCAGATTGTTGTAGGGTGTAGCCGCTTGCAAGGTTAGATTGATTTAGGAAGCTTAGCTTGGGGAGAATATCCGCAGCTCCCAGTCCAAAGGCCAATATACCCATAATTATTCCGGTTGATATTAGCTGTGTGATGCGAGCCATAATGCCCGCTCTATGTTCTGGGAAGATCAAGATCCTAAATGTCAGATAGCTTGCTATCAATAGGAATCCATAGTAGAAACCTTGCCCTGGCCATGCGGAGAAGATTTGTGCTAGGGAGAAGCTGGAGATTGCAATCCAAATCCACTTACTCAAAAGCTCTCTAGTCTTGATTGCACGCTCACAGCCAACGAGGGCCACAGGAACCCATGTGTATATACCACTGTAGGCAAAACAGCACACTGTTCTTTCATAGCTGAAGCCATTTATGGCGTAGGCTATAGATGCTAGTACACTACCCGATACGGATAATTCTAGTTCACGAGCGAGGACGTATATGGCGATAGTGGAAACCATCCAATGAAATAGGATGTATGCTTTGGCTGCTTCTGATAAAGATAGTAGTGTGAAAAATGCCATAGCTGGCAAGTACATCCAGCCTGATTGTGGACTTGCAGCGAACGGGAAGCCGGAGAAGAGAAACGGATTCCAAACAGGTATCTCTCCGGATCTTAGAGAGCTTCCTAGGTAATGATACATAGGGTAGAAGAAGACTGCTGAATCCAACCCTACAGCTGTGCCTTTGATTACCATGTGGGCTACCGCAAGTAGAGTCAAGGATACAGCACCTAGAGCTCCTAGAACGTCAAGCTTTCTTAGCTCCAGACTAAAGGCTGAAGGTAAAGTTCTTTGATATGCCCGAACGTACCTTAAAGCTTTCATGAATTTGTACGAGAGCATGAAGGACAAAAAAATAGGTCGTGCACCCCTTGTTGATCTCGACCCTCCAGCTTAGCTCTCGCTAGCTAGCTCCGGTTAGGCTACCCCACAACACCCGGAAG
>JBHORE010000049.1:0-9907 GCA_042408415.1 Thermobaculum sp. | reverse complement strand
CTGAAATGGTAAGGACTGGCAGAGTAGCAATGGCAAGAGACATGGCAGGTACATCTTCGGCTGAGAGAAGCGCCATCAGCGCCTAAAAATTTCGATAGAGGGAGATTTTATGGCACAAGTTTACTACGATGCAGATGCTGACATAAACATTATCAAGGATAAGCTCATAGCGATCGTTGGATATGGCAGTCAAGGGCATGCGCACGCTCTAAACCTGCACGATTCCGGTTGCAATGTAATAGTAGGTCTACACGAAGGTAGCAAGAGTGCAGAAAAGGCTCGGAACGACGGTTTGGAGGTTAGATCCGTAGCAGAGGCAGCAGAAGCTGCGGATATTATCATGATGCTCATCCCTGACACTATACACAAGAAGGTGTATGAGGAATCCATAGCGCCAGCAATGAGAGCTGGAAAGACGCTGATGTTCGCGCATGGTTTCAGCATCCATTACGGGCAGGTGAAACCTCCCGCAGACGTTGATGTAGTCATGGTAGCCCCAAAGAGCCCTGGGCACATTATGCGTAATCTATTCACTCAGGGAATAGGGGTACCAGCACTCCTGGCAGTATATCAGGATGCTAGCGGTCAGGCCGAACAGACAGGCTTAGCCTATGCCAAGGGACTAGGATGTACCAGGGCAGGGGTACTAAAGACCACATTTAAAGAAGAGACTGAAACTGACCTGTTTGGTGAGCAAACAGTGCTCTGCGGTGGTGTTAGCGCACTGATCAAGGCCGGATTTGAGACTCTAGTAGAAGCAGGCTATCAGCCAGAAATAGCTTACTTCGAGTGCCTGAACGAGATGAAGCTCATCGTAGATCTGATCTATCAGGGCGGTCTCAGCTACATGCGATACAGCATCAGTGATACTGCTGAGTACGGAGATTATATAGCCGGGCCCAGGATAATCGATGAGCACGTTAGAGAGAATATGAAGCAGATCCTGAATGAGATTCAGGATGGCAGTTTCGCACGAAGATGGATAGAGGAGAATGAGAAGGGAAGGCCTGAGTTCGAGAAGATGAGGGAGCAGGACAAGAACCATCTCATCGAGCAAGTAGGGCAGAAGCTCAGGGCAATGATGAGCTGGACACAACCAGCTAACAGGTAGCAACAAATGTAGTACCGGCCCCGGGAGGCAGGAAAATGACACAATACAGTTATATGTGGCAGGACGCACAGGAATTCGCAAGCATGATATGGGCCTCATCCACAGAGACCCAACGGCAGGAAGAGGATCAGGATCAAGAAGCTGAGTGCACACAAGCTATTGCATGGTGTTACGAATAGGAGGCGCAAGTGAGCGAGATAGTAAGGATCTTCGACACAACATTGAGAGATGGTGAGCAGTCGCCGGGGGTCAACCTCAGCGCTCACGAGAAGGTGCTTATAGCAGAGCAGCTCGTCAGACTTGGGGTGGACATCATAGAAGCTGGGTTCCCCATATCCTCACCAGGGGACCTCGAAGCCGTACGCCAGGTGGCTAACACAGTCAAGGGTGTTGTGGTAGCAGCCCTAGCCAGAGCTAACAAGGCGGACATAGATGCTGCTTGGGAGGCCGTAAAAGGGGCTGAACAGCCAATGATTCACACATTTATATCCACCTCTGACCTGCACATTCACTACAAGCTGCGTAAGACGAGAGAAGAGGTGCTCGAAGCAGCCGAACAAGCAGTAAGATACGCTAAGCAGTTCACAGAAGAGGTCGAGTTCTCAGCTGAAGATGCCTCCAGAACGGATCCTGATTACCTCTGCCAGGTGTATAAGGTTGCTATCGATGCGGGCGCTACAGTCATAAACGTACCCGATACCGTAGGTTACGCTGAGCCAAACGAGTTCTCGGCACTGATTCGCACACTCTACGAAAGAGTTCCCAATATCCACAAAGCCGTTGTAAGCGTCCACTGCCACGATGACCTGGGGCTGGCTACAGCTAACACCTTAGCAGCAGTGCGGGAAGGTGTTGGACAAGTAGAAGTGACCATAAACGGCATCGGAGAGAGAGCGGGTAATACCTCCCTTGAGGAGGTGGTGATGGCGCTGGCGACGAAGCCAGCAGCCTTCAACAACAGGAGAACGCGTATCAATACTCGTGAGCTAGTACCTACTAGCAAGCTTGTCAGTCAGCTAACCGGCATGGTAGTACAGCCCAACAAGGCTATAGTAGGAGCCAACGCCTTCGCCCATGAGGCAGGGATACATCAGGATGGCGTGCTCAAAAACCCGCTGACATACGAGATTATGACCCCAGAATCAGTCGGCTGGCAAAATAGCAAGATAGTTTTGGGTAAGCATTCCGGCAGGCACGGCTTTGCATCCAGGCTATCAGAGATGGGCATACAGTTGAGCCCAGAAGAATTGGATATCGCTTACAATCAGTTCAAGCGACTGACGGATGAGCGCAAGCATATAACCGAGGAAGATCTAGTAAACCTAATAAGAAGTATTAGAGCTAGCAAGCAAGAAGTTAGCATAACTTAGGTCTGACCTCCTGGAGGACAAAGAGTTGACGGTCAAAGCAGAACAAAAACCCAAACCAATACCTACCGACCTTGAAGCCAACTGGTGTTACTTCAAGGGAGAGATCATACCTTTGGCTGACGCCAAGGTAAGTGTAGCCACTCATGCTTTAAACTATGGTACAGCGTGCTTTGAGGGTATAAGAGCCTACTGGAATGACAATCAGCAACAGATGTATGTGCTTAAGATGAGGGAACACTACCAAAGGTTCCTCCGTAACTGCAGCCTTATCAAAATAAAGCTAAGCCAAACAGTGGAAGACCTTTGCAATATCACCCTGGAAGTTCTACGTAAGAACCAGTACAAACAGGATGTATACATTCGACCTCTAGCCTTTAAGGCCACACCAACTATCAAGCTGATGTTGAGTGGGCTAGAGGACGAGGTAACCATATACACCTTCCCGATGGGAAACTACGTAGATATATCTTCCGGGCTAAACGTCAGTATCTCTTCGTGGCAGAGAATAAACGACAATGCCATACCAGCTAGAGGCAAGATATGCGGCGCTTATGTAAACAGCGCTCTGGCCGTGGATGATGCCCTGCAAGCCGGCTTCGATGAAGCCATATTCCTTACTAAAGATGGTAACGTATCCGAAGGTAGCTCTTGCAACCTCTTTATCATTAGAGGCAAGGAGCTTATAACCCCTGCAGTCACCGAAGACATACTGGAAGGCATAACGCGTGCCGCCATTATCGAGCTGGTCAGCGCAGAAGAAGACCTGGGACTGAAAGTGATCGAGAGGCCGATTGACCGGTCAGAACTTTATCAGGCAGACGAAGTCTTCTTCTGCGGCACGGGGGTACAGGTATCGCCTGTTACACGTATAGATGACAGAGCTATAGGTAATGGCACTCCAGGGAAATTCACCTTGGAGATTCAAAAACGTTACTTTGCCGCTGCCCGGGGAGACAATAGTAAATATATGCACTGGGTCACACCAGTTTACTAAAACTTACGCCTTCCCTATTTGCTAATCTAGATCAAAACATAAATGCAAATCGGAGTTGAGAGTTGAGCGCAGCTTATAACATAGCAGTTCTACCAGGGGACGGAATAGGACAAGAAGTTGTGCCCGAAGCTGTCAGGGTTCTCCAGGCCATAGCTGATATATATGGGCACAGTTTCCAGTTTGAGGAGATGCTCGTAGGTGGTGCAGCCATAGATGCGTACGGCACACCGCTAAGAGACGAAGATCTAGAGAAGTGCAAGCAGGCCGATGCAGTATTGTTTGGGGCAAACGGGGGTCCTAAGTGGGATAACCCTAAAGCAGAGGTTAGGCCCGAGCAGGCATTACTCTGGCTTAGAAAAGGCTTGGAACTATTCGCCAACCTGCGCCCAGTAAAAGTTACTGACTCTATGCTCGATGCTTCTCCACTCAAGCCCGAGTTGGTAAAGGGAGCAGACTTAATCGTCGTCAGAGAGCTGACTGGCGGCATATACTTTGGCCAGCCATCCAAAAGATGGGAGGAAAACGGCCAGAGACATGCTGTGGATACCCTCTACTACAGCGAAGAGGAAATACGACGCGTCGTACGTACGGCGTGTGACATAGCCATGACTAGGCGCAAGAAGGTGACCAGCGTCGACAAAGCAAACGTACTGTCCAGTTCCAGGCTGTGGCGAGAAGTAGCTGCTGAGGTAGCCCAGGAATACCCAGAGATAGAGATGGAGCACATACTAGTAGATGCGATGACTATGCATATAATGCGCGCCCCTAAGAGCTTCGATGTAATAGTAACCGAGAATATGTTCGGTGACATCCTTACGGATGAGGCTGCAATGCTTACCGGCTCTATAGGACTGCTGCCATCTGCAAGCTTGGGGGCACGAGTCAAGGAAAATGGCGTACGCCCTGGGCTCTACGAACCTATTCACGGCTCTGCCCCAGACATAGCTGGGAAAGGCATAGCCAATCCGACAGCTACCATTCTTAGCGCTGCCCTAATGCTCAGATACTCGTTTGGTCTTGAAACCGAGGCCTCATCTATAGAACAGGCTGTGGCCAAGGCCTTGTCAGAAGGCAAGGCAACAGCAGACATCGTACGTGATGGCAAAGCACTCTCAACCCGAGAGATGACCGACGTAATAATCAACTACATCTACGAGAACTCCAAGTCTACTACAGGAGTATAAGCCTCTTTGAAGGAGATCCAGAATTGAGACAGATAAAGATCTACGACACTACTCTAAGAGATGGCTCCCAAATGGAGGGGATTTCCTTCTCCGTCGAGGACAAGTTGAAGTTGACAAGGCGTCTTGACGAGCTTGGAGTTCATTACATTGAGGGTGGCTGGCCAGGCTCCAATCCTAAGGACGCCGAGTACTTTGAGAGGATGAAGAACATTCCTCTCAAGAATGCTAAGTTGGCAGCTTTCGGCTCAACGCGAAGAGCATATGCATCTGTTGAGGAAGACCTGAATCTGAGGATGCTGCTCGAGGCTGGCACCCAGGTTATAACTCTGGTAGGCAAGAGTTGGGACATGCAGGTGCATGTAGTGCTAGGTTGCTCATTAGAAGAGAACCTGGCTATGATCAAAGATTCCGTAGCATTCTGTAAGTCCTACGGCAAGGAGGTGTTCTTTGATGCAGAGCACTTCTTTGACGGATACAAAAATAATCCCGACTATGCTATGCGATGCATACATGCAGCGATAGAGGCTGGGGCAGATGCCGTAGTGCTATGTGATACCAACGGGGGTAGAATGCCCGAGGAGATAGCACAGGCCGTTGAGAAGGTCGTAGAAGAGACAAGAGCAATAGCAGCGACAAGGCCATTTGACGTCGGCATACACACACACAACGACTCTGAATTGGCAGTAGCCAACACTTTGATAGCCGTACAAAAAGGCGCTACTCAGGTCCAGGGAACCATAAATGGTTATGGTGAGCGTATAGGCAACGCTAATCTCTGCTCTGTTATAGCTAACTTGGAGCTGAAATATGGTTATCACACTATTGGCCGAGAAAAGGTAAAGGAGCTTACATCTGTCTCGAGGTACTTTGCTGAAGTAGCCAACATGGCTCATGATGAAAGACTACCCTATGTCGGGGCAAAAGCCTTTACACATAAAGCTGGGCTGCATGTCAACGCTGTAGCCAAATCGGCTGAAACTTACGAACACCTACCACCTGAGCTAGTCGGAAACACCAGGCGAGTAACTATATCCGAGCTGGGCGGTAGATCCAACGTACTTATGAAGATGGCTCAGTTCGGACTGGAGGCACACACCTCCTCGGAACAGGTAAGACAGGTGCTCGAAGAGGTAAAGAGGCTTGAAAAAGAGGGGTTTCAGTTTGAGGATGCTGAAGCCTCATTCGAGCTGCTGGTTCTTCGAGCACGACCAGATTATGAACCACCATTTAGGCTACTGGATTTCATGGTCGTATCTGAGAGTCGTAACGGCGGCGAGTTTTTGTCCGAGGCCACTGTGAAGATCAAGGTAGGTAGCGAAGTCATGCACACAGCAGCAGATGGGGACGGTCCCGTAAATGCCTTGGACAGGGCTATGCGTAAGGCACTTGCGCCATTCTATCCAGAACTTGATCCAGTACACCTTACGGATTACAAGGTACGAGTACTGGATAACGAATCTGGAACTGCTGCTACAGTACGTGTATGGATCCAGTCCACCGACGGTAAGAGCACTTGGAATACTGTCGGTTCTTCAACCAACATTATTGAGGCTAGCTGGTTGGCGCTTGCTGATAGCTTGGAGTATCCACTCCGATCAATCAGCAAGCGTAGGCCAAGATAAGCAAAATTATCTTCTGGAATCGGGGGACGCTATGGCACCAAGGACACTTGCAGAGAAGGTTTGGGAAGATCACGTAGTACGTAGATCACCAGGAGAACCCGACCTGCTTTATATTGATCTGCATCTCGTGCATGAAGTTACATCTCCTCAAGCATTCGAAGGGTTAAGGCTCGCGGGGCGTAAAGTCCGTAGACCGGATCTAACTCTGGCTACGATGGACCATAACGTGCCCACAACCGGTCTGCAGTTTGGAATAACAGACCCTATTTCTAGAGCTCAGGTAGAGGCTCTGAAGAAAAACTGTGCAGATTTTGGAATCAGGTTATTTGGGATGGGAGACCCCAGGCAAGGCATAGTCCATGTCATAGGACCTGAACAAGGACTGACACAGCCTGGAATGACTATAGTTTGTGGAGATAGCCACACTTCCACACACGGAGCTTTCGGCGCACTAGCTTTTGGAATCGGGACCAGTGAAGTTGAACACGTACTGGCCACACAATGTCTCTGGCAGCGAAAACCCAAGATGATGGCAATAGAAGTAAACGGAGAGCTGCCTATAGGCGTTACCGCTAAGGATATTATCCTTGGCATCATCGAGAAAATTGGCGTAGATGGTGGCAATGGTCACATAATCGAGTATAGAGGCGATACCATTCGCTCACTCTCGATGGAACAGAGAATGACCATATGCAACATGTCCATAGAGGCTGGTGCAAGAGCTGGGATGATAGCGCCTGATGATACTACCTTCAAATACATCGAAGGGAGACCCCATGCTCCTAAGGGCAAAGCATGGGAGAAGGCGCTCGAGTATTGGCAATCCTTGCCTACAGATGAGGGAGCCCAGTTCGATAAAGTGGTGAAGCTGGATGCAAGCCAGCTTGAGCCGTATGTAACGTGGGGTACAAATCCAGGACAGTCAGTAAAGATCACTGGGAGAGTACCTGATCCTAGTGAAGCTAAGACGCCCGCAGAGAGGGAAGCTATGGAGCGAGCGCTCAAATACATGGGGCTTGAGCCTGGCACTCCCATGACGGAGATCAAGATAGATACGGTCTTCATAGGTTCTTGTACTAATGCACGTATAGAGGACCTAAGGGCTGCAGCTAAGATCCTTCATGGACGCAAGGTGGCCAAAGGCGTACGAGCAATGGTTGTCCCCGGCTCTATGCAGGTCAAGGCTCAAGCTGAAAGAGAGGGGCTTGACAAGATATTCAAAGAAGCCGGGTTCGAGTGGAGAGATTCTGGATGCTCTATGTGTCTCGGTATGAACCCAGATATACTAGAGCCTGGCAAGAGAAGTGCATCCACCTCCAACCGAAACTTCGAGGGGAGGCAGGGACCAGGCGGTAGAACCCACCTCATGTCTCCGATTATGGCTGCGGCCGCAGCTGTTGCTGGCCACCTGGTTGATGTGCGCGAATGGGAGGTTAAGTAGCCGATGAAAGCTATCAACAAGGTAGAGGGCATAGTAGCACCTCTCGACAGACCTAACATAGATACCGACCAAATAATGCCTAAGCAGTTCCTGAAGAGAATCGAGCGTACAGGCTTTGGTCCGTTTACATTCTATGACTGGAGAAAAGAGCCTGACTTCATTCTGAATAGACCAGAGTACCAGAACGCTAAGATTTTAGCTACTGGGCCAAACTTTGGATGTGGTTCATCTAGGGAGCATGCCCCCTGGGGACTACAAGATATGGGTTTTGATGTGATTATAGCTCCAAGCTTCGCGGATATATTCCGAAACAACTGCACCAAAATTGGGCTACTATGCGTAGAGCTTCCTGAAGATCAGGTCAGGGAGATTATAAAATTTGCCCTAGATAATCCGGGAATAACTGGTAAGGTGGACCTGGAGGCTCAGACTGTCGAGGTTGGGAACCTGAGGGCTAACTTCAATATAGATCCCTTCGTCAAACATAGACTTCTCAACGGCCTGGATGATATAGGGCTAACTCTGCAGCATGTAGCTGATATAGATGCTTACGAAGCCAGAAGACCCGAGTTCAAGCCTGTTACTGTATTGAGCTAACATTGAATTTATAACTAAACCTAGTCCAAACATGAGGCAGAGGAGATATCTCCTCTGCCTCATTATGTAAGGAGTCTAGAGAAAGGCTTTGGTTACGGCACCCTCGGAGGCCGAAGATACCAGCGCCGCATACTTGGCAAACACACCAGATGTGTAACGAGGGGCAGGTGCTTTCCACTCCTGCATTCTAGCCGTGATCACCTCTTGAGGTAGGTCTACCTCAAGCTTCTTATTATCGAGGTCTATGGTCACCATATCTCCTTCTCGCAGGGCAGCTATGGGTCCGCCTACAGCCGCTTCCGGAGAAACATGTCCCACCATCAGTCCACGAGTAGCTCCACTAAACCTTCCATCAGTAAGGAGTGCTACCGAATCTCCAAGCCCTTCACCTACTATCGCGCTAGTGACACCTAGCATCTCTCGCATTCCAGGACCACCTTTTGGTCCTTCATATCTAATCACTACAACATCTCCAGGATTTATCTGCTTGTTGATTACTGCCTCCATGGCATCTTCTTCACAGTCAAATACTCTTGCTGGGCCCTTATGATACGTCCTACCACTTGCAGCTATCTTTACCACTGCGCCTTCAGGTGCGAGATTGCCCTTGAGTATCACTAGCCCGCCCACTGGACTCTTAGGATTATCGAGGCTCAATATAACTTGCTGGCCAGGTTTCTTCTCCTGAACGTTTGCGACTTCCTCGGCAAGGGTTCTGCCCGTGGGTGTTAGCTGACTACCATCTATCTTACCGCCTTCGATAAGCCTCTTCAGTATCAACTCTATACCGCCAGCTTCATAGACATCGACCGCTGTGTACTTACCAGACGGCCTCAAGTCAGTGATAACTGGAGTATTCTCACTTATCTCATTGAAGTCATCTATAGTCAACTCTACTCCTGCCTCTCGCGCTATAGCCAACAGGTGTAGTACTGCATTGGTAGATCCTCCAGTTCCGGTAGCAGCAGCGATGCCGTTAAGGAAAGCTTGCCTGGTGAGTATATCGCTCGGCTTTAGTCCTCTCTTGAGTTGATCAACCACCAATTTACCTGCTTCGTAGCAAATCCTCTTCTTATCCGGATGAGGTTGAGGAGTAGATCCAGACCCAACAGGGGCTATGCCCAGGGCTTCTATAACTGTAGCCATAGTATTGGCAGTGTATTGCCCTCCACAGGCACCAATACCTGGGCAAGCTACCTTTTCAAGCTCGGTAAGTTCTTCATCCGTAATCTTGCCAGCTGCCGCCGCACCTATGGCCTCATAAACATCCTGGATGTTCACATCTCTACCCTTGTATTTGCCTGGATAGATGGTACCTGTATAAATAAGAAAACCCGGAATATCCAACCTCGCTAGGGCCATAGCTCCGGCTGGGATTGTTTTATCGCAAGCCACAAGGATGACTATGGCATCAAACATATGCCCTCGTCCCTCCAGTTCTATGGAGTCGGCAATCACCTCACGGCTTATCAAGGAGGCCTTCATACCTTCGGTGCCCATAGTGATACCATCGCTTATAGCGACGGTGTTTACCTCTACAGGCACAGCTCCGGCATCTCTAATCCCTCGCTTGACATGTTCTGCGAGC
>JBHORE010000048.1:0-8410 GCA_042408415.1 Thermobaculum sp. | reverse complement strand
AGCGGGAGCTCCACCAGCTACAAAGAACAGGTGCGGGAATTCCGGAGGAATAACGTATTTTGCCAAGGTCTCAACAAACTCAGCCATCTCAACAGTGTACACATCGGAGTTTGAAGGGTTGATCAATGCTATCTCTGCTATTTTGGCTACAAACTCAGGATCGCGCATCTTAGGGTGATTGTGCCCTAAGGGGGCAGATGAATAAAAACTGAACAGGTCTATGTAGCGTCTGCCAGTCGTTTCGTCCACGAGATATGAGCCTTGGCTTCTTCTGTGGTCATATACCAGCGGCAAACCATCCACAAGCATGTGGCGAGCCAAGCATGTGTGTACATCCGCAGGTGCGATCCTCACGGGCTCAAAACCCGTCCTCACAACTGTATCCATACCCTTTACCCCTATATTGAGATACTTATTAGATACTAAGTACCCCTAGTGATCCCCTCAGTGTATTATATGCTTGCTCTATTGGGTTTTATATAACCCGTGTGGGTAATAAATATAGGTCATAAGAGTTCCCTCACTCAGTAGGAGTCAGGCTTTTGCACATCAAGGGTTGAATTTCTACGGTATCCAGGTATACTTCTTGCCAACCCTTGGGAAAAGAGTATGAGGAGGGTCCAAGATGTTCACTCGGGTGCCTGTCAAACCTGTTCGCCTGGATTCCTATGAGGGAGTTGCTCCTGAAGAGCAATTATCTGAGATTCGAAGGCTCAGCAACAAGTTCAAGGACGCCAGAGTGCTTCACGTAAATGCCACAGCTTTTGGGGGAGGAGTAGCTGAGATACTCAGCACGATGGTTCCCATGATGCAGGACCTTGGCATGCATGCAGAGTGGCAAGTCATTCGAGGTGCTACTGAGTTTTTCGAGGTAACCAAGGCATTCCATAACGCCCTACAAGGCATGCCTATCCCGGTTACACAGCATATGCTGGATATTTACCTACGCTACAGCAACATGAACGCTGATCTGTTCGATGAAGACTACGACTTCGTAGTGATGCACGATCCGCAGGTGGTGGCTATTAGGCGACTCTTAACGGAAAGAGGTGCGGGCACGAAGGGGTTCTGGATATGGCGATGCCATATAGATCTTACGGACGCTCAGCCCATGGTATGGGAATTTATAAAGCCCTACGTAGAATGCCACGATGCCGTTATCTTCACAATGGAGAAATATGTTAAATCTGGGCTGTCTGTTCGGCAAATAGCAATCATCCCTCCGGCTATTGATCCACTAAGCCCAAAGAATATTGAATTACCCGAGTCGACAATCCATGATGTCCTATCAAGGTACGGTATAGATCAGACTCGCCCACTTATATCTCAGATATCACGTTATGATCCGTGGAAGGACCCTCTTGGTGTGATAGATGTCTATAGACTGGCTAAGAAGGAGGTACCAGGGTTACAACTTGCCATGGTTGCTACACTAGCAAGCGATGATCCCGAAGGCATAGATTGGTTCGGGAAGACCGCCAGGCATGCTGGTGAAGACCCTGACATCTACCTGCTGGCGAGCACTAAGGATAACAGTGTCGATGTCAATGTCTTTCAAAGATCTTCCCAGGTTGTCCTTCAACGCAGTAAGCGTGAGGGGTTCGGTCTGGTAGTCACAGAGGCGCTCTGGAAGGGTACTCCAGTTGTAGGCACAAGCGCGGGCGGCATTCCAATGCAGGTTTTAGATGGAGTCAACGGATTCATAGCTGATAACAACGAACTGGCTGCTGAGAAGGTAATTTGGTTACTGAGAAATCCTGACGACAGGATAAGAATGGGCGCCGCCGGCAGGGAACATGTCCGTCAGCACTTCCTTATCACCAGATATCTACTTGACTATCTACGACTGTTCGACAAGCTGCATAGTGAGCGGTCGACAGAGATGGCTGCACCACAGGATGATCATCAACAGAAGGTGAAAGAATAATGATCTGTCGTATTGCTGCAACACCTTGCGGTTTTGTTGTATCATGTAAAGATCAAAGTGCATACCGGGCAAGAACCAACTAACTATAGGAATGGCCTAGAGCGTAAGCTACGAGCGTTAGCAAGCTCTCTCTACGCTATAGCCGTAATTCTTGTTCTGTTTGTGATCAATTACCCGCAATTACACTTAGCATCTAGTCGCGTTGGTGCAAATCTAATAATCCTGGGGGCTATTGTCTCTATAGTTCTCATTCACTTAGTGCCTTGGGATAACCTACCACGGAACCTGTTTCTCCTGATGCCTTTGAGCTCTATATCGTTGCTAGCAGGATTAGTCTACCTTACTGGTGGGGAGCAGAGTCCCTTTCAACCCCTGTATATGCTACCGGTGGTATTTGCTGCCCTCTACTATGAACTTACATCAGCCATACTTATTGGCTTGATGGTAGTAATTGCCGCTTTTACTCCTATGATCTACTCAGATGTATCCAGTCGCGGTCTGGTCGAGCAGGCAGTCCTATCGGTAGCATCGCTCGGAGCAACAGCCATAGGAGCCCTAATGAAGGGAGAGATCATTCGCCTGCGTCACAGAGAGCAGATTTTACGCAGCAATCTAGAGGATGTATGGACTCGTAGCCGTCAGCTACAGCAGGAGACTGAGCTAGAGCGTAGCCGCAGGATGCAGTTAGAAGCTGTCCATGCCGTAGGGCAGGATGTGCTAGCTGTGCTATCTCCGGAGAATGTACCAGATGTAGTAGTAAGTGCGATCCATAGGAATCTTGGATATGACGCTGTTATATTGGCACTTACTACTGAGGATTCCTCCGAGCTTAACATCGTGGCCAGCCATAGAACGGACGGCAAAAAGACTGTCGATGGCAATATCAATGATCACCCGCTTATAAGTAGGTCATTACGAGAACGCAAGAGTGTCTACTCGAATAACCTTTTACAGGAGAAAGGAGTAGGAGGAGTTGCATGTCCCAGAGCCAGGTCGATGGCAGTTGTCCCTATCATAATAGACGACCATCCCGGAGGGTTTCTAATTATAGAGAGCCGTAGGGAGAGCGCATTTGATACTTCTGCTATAACTGCTTTGGAGTCGATCGCTGATTACGTATCCTTAGCTCTACGCAATGCTGAGTGGTACCGCCAACTTTCAGAAAAAGCCTCCACGGACCCCTTAAGTGGCTTTCTCAACCATCGCGCATTTGTAGAAAGGGTTGCGGAGGAGATCGAGCGCTCACGTCGACTTTACACAGGTCTTTCTATACTATTCTTCGATCTCGACCACTTCAAGCAGGTCAACGACACCTTTGGACATGAAGTGGGCAATAAGGTTCTCAAGGATATGTCGAGAGTAGCTCGTCAGACGCTAAGATCCATCGACGTACTAGGGAGGTTCGGTGGCGAGGAGTTTGAAGCTATTCTCCCTGGAGCATCAATAGATGACAGCAAAGCTGCAGCAGAACGTCTGCGATCAGCTATATCTGGGCACCAAGTGGTTCTTGAGGATGGTAGAAAGATAACACTTCAGGTATCCGTAGGAGCATCCACTTATCCTTTTGATGGGATCACCCCAGAAGAGCTCATCCGCAATGCTGATGCGGCTCTCTATGAAGCCAAACGTAGGGGTCGCAACAAGGTCGTGCACTATGCAGACATGAGACAAGATCCACAGCTTGAACCCATGGGTGCATACTAGAAAATACATGCATCAAACGTCCCCTTATCTGCTAGCATATCTTTGAGCTCTTAAAACCGAGACGTTGGAGGGAACATGTCTCAGCAGGATAATCCGAAGTATCTGTGGTGGAATCATAGGCTTATTCCTTGGGAAGAGGCTACGGTTCATCTAACCGATTACTGGTGGGCATCAGTCACGGCTGTATTCGAGGGTATAAGGGGCTATTGGAACAATGCCGAAGGCGAGATGTACATCTTTAGGCTCGAAGATCACGCTCGCAGGCTCGAACAGTCCATGCAGCTGATACGTATGCCAAAAGAGTTCACCGTGGACGAAATATGTCAAGCCACAATAGACCTGGTTAGGGCCAACGCTTATAGGGGAGACATCTATATCATGCCCTTGGCATACGCGGTAGGCAATAAAGCTTTTAGCGTAGTTGGTGATAGAACCACGGAGATGTTCATCTACTCTAGACCTGCGGTATCAAGATTAGAGGAAGATTTTTCCTTACATGCTTGCTATAGCTCTTGGACGCGAATTAACGAAAGAGTCCTGCCTCCGCGCATCAAGGCGTTGGCCAACTATCGTAACAGCCAGCTGGCATCCAGCGAGGCTACTATGAACGGTTACGATACAGCCTTATTCCTCAATCCCGAAGGTAAGGTTGCCGAGGGTACGGGATCATGTATATTCTTCGTTCGTAAGGGCAAGCTCATCACACCGGACATCACCAGCGGAATACTTGAAAGTATTACACGAGATACCGTTATACGTCTGGCAAGTGAGGTCCTGGGCCTCGAAGTAGAGGAAAGGGTAGTGGACCGTACAGAGACCTACCTAGCAGACGAAGTTTTCCTTTGTGGTACGCACGCCGAGATCACACCCATAGCTTCGATTGATCGACATGAAATGAAGCACGGAGCCCCTGGACCCATAACTCGTCAATTACGCGACGTGTACCGAGAGGTGGTTTATGGCAGAGACTTCCGATACAGACAATGGCTCACACCTGTTGATATGAACGTCAGGGTAGAGCAATAGTATACAGGTAATACAAGCAATGAACTTTCGTAAACAGGCTGTTCTTGCCGGCATAGCTTTTGGGGTGATTACTTCGGTTACAGACATAGCTGTAATGCTGTTGACCATGCCCTCACCTTCATCCAATCAATTGGCGGCAGGGGATATAGGTACGCAGTGTGTTAATCTCATAGTTACTATGATCTTCTACACCGTTTGTGGTTACATGGCAGCTGGGCTTACCAGAGACGTGTATCAGGGACTAAGAGCTGGAGGAATTGCTGGTGTAGTCACATCCATCATCGATAGCATCGCAATTACTGCATTAGGAATCATGCCCTTTACTTTAGAGATTATACTAACGCAGCTGCTATTTATTGCGGTGCTTAACGTACCAATAGGTCTGGCTTTAGGTTACGTGGGGGGCACCTACAGTGCCCCCAGAAACACCACATAATGGTCTGTGGGAATGCGCTTGCTTGTAGAGGGTCTTGTCAATGCCCTACACCTCATAATTACCTTTGACACTCTCACTTATGAGATAGCAATTTTATCCTTAATAGTTTCGGGAGTAGCCACCTTCGCAGCAGCTGCCATAGGTATACCGCTCGGTATAGCCTTGGCGTTTAGAACGCTTCCTCTCAAGAGGCTTATAGAGGCGGCGATCAATACTAGCATGGGACTTCCCCCTATACTTGTAGGTCTCGTGATTGCATTGTTCCTGTGGCGGTCTGGCCCATTAGGTGATTTAGGGCTAATCTACACTCCAGTAGCCATAGTAATAGCACAGTTCTTGGTGATCTTGCCTATAACCACCAACCTCACACGCAGCGCCATACTCAGCTCCAATTACGAACTCATAGAAGCTATGCGTACCGATGGCGCTTCGGAGCTCCGCGTCAGCTACGAACTAGTCAGTCTGCTTAGACAGCAGATAGTAGTAGCAGTAGCTGCAGGATTTGGGAGGGCAATAGCTGAGGTAGGGGCTTCACTTATAGTGGGCGGCAATATCCTGCATTACACTCGAGTGCTAACCACTGCTATAGCGCTTGAGGTCAGCAGGGGCAACTTCGATCGTGCCATAGCACTTGGCATCATACTTCTACTGATAAGTCTAATAGTGAATTTGTTTCTCCTGGCTTTGGGGAGCAGATCTATTCCTTTTCCATCTCGGCTCAGCGCCAGTTAGAAATCCAAACAACAAGAGGGGTTGGATCTTGGTATCCCATCTACCAGAATCGTTAGAACAATATCCATTGCACATTAGCACACGCACAACACGCGGGTGATCGAACATGGTACATATCAGAATCGATAATCTCGAAAGAATCTATCCCTATTGTTGTTGAGCTATTGCTCTTATCCTGTTGACACGATCCTTGATCGATGGGTGAGAGTGCAGCAGTACTTTGGTTATCAGCGGTGGATCTGGGTCCACCAAGTTGGATTTTTGCAGTCGCTGCAATGCCGACACTAGTGCTTCAGGCTTGCGGGTTACGCGTACAGCGTACTCATCCGCGGCGTACTCTACTCTTCTAGAATAGGCATTAACCAGAGGCATCTCTACCAAAGTAATCAGCTGCAGAAGTAGACCTAGCAACGGCATGTTTGCAGGAGATGATAGTTCTTTGTCTCGATATTTAGAGGGCAAAAGACGAGTAGACACAGGAAATATACGAGACAATAAGAACATCGATATGGTTGTGGCGAGGCCACTTATACCAACCATCTTCCATGTGTCACGTCTAACTTGATGACCTAGTTCATGAGCTACAACAGCTTCTATTTCGTCCTTTGAAAACTGGTCCAGCAGGGTATCAGCCAGTACTATGCGACGATTCCTGCCTAGACCAGTGAAGAAAGCGTTGGACTTCTTGGTACGTCGACTCATATCCATGCGCATAACGCGAGAGATCTCCACCCCTTCTCTGGAAGCTAGCTGTCGTAGCTCACTCTCCAAATCGGGGTCTTTTATGGGCTCGTATTTATTGAACAAAGGGGCTATGAGCACGGGAAAAAGTTCTGAAAGCAGTGCTGTGAAAGGCAGCATAGCTGCTGAAACTATCAGCCACCAGCGGTGCGGCCATCTCCTCACGACCTGATAGAAGGAAGTTATCAGGGGTACGCCGAAAGCTACAGAGAGACCATGAACCTTCAGCTGATCCAGCAGCCAATGTCGTAAGCGTTGTGTACTGAGGTTATACCGCCATTCCAGGATATAGCCTGAGTAGAAGGCTATTGGTAAAGATATCAACCAATCTAGTGTTGACAAGATGGTTACAAAAGCCGGCAAGCGCAACCTAGAGGGAACCTTCCCATCAAGGGCCCTCCATAGCAGTACCGGCAGGCCAAGCAGTATAGCCAGGATATTTATAAAGATCCCAGCTAGAGTGGAGAATACCCATAAGAGCTCTTTCTGACGGCTGTACTTTATTGCCTGCTGGAGCTTGTCTGATTCTCCCATACGCCCTCCACGATCTTTGCTACATCCTTCTGTGATGTTATATAGCGAGCACTAGGATATAGCAAACAGACACCTCCAAGAGGCATGGTTCCTGCGAAGTATGCCCCGGAGGTGATAAGGATGCCACAAAACTATGAGCAGGATTATAGGGTCATAAGCTCTCAACTCTCTCAGATACCTAATGAGGTGCTGCAGGAGCTAGGGGGAGAAGAGGCCGAGATTGCATCCATGGCAGCTGCTGGCATTAGCCTCGAAGATGTGTGTAAACAGAAAGGGATGCAACCCGATCAGGCATGGGCAATACTTCATAGGGCTTTGGACCGTCTACAAGGTACCAGGTGGGCAGTTGGTCCGAGCGGAGATATTCGTCCTCTTGATGCCGACGAGCTAGGGCATCCCAAGGAAGGCATCTAGGTCGCAGCAGTCTTTGGTATACTCCTTGCTCATGAAAATACTTGTCAGTGAGGAGTACAAGCAAATGGGTTTTTATCGTGACTTTGGAGATCTGATAAGTCTGCGTGAAGCACTCAATAGGCTTATAGAAGAGCATAGAACTCCCAGTAACCAAAGGGGAGATAGGCCGCAGCTCGTACCTTTGAATATATACGAGACCGATAACTCTGTAGTCATCGAAGCACCAATGCCAGGTGTAAAGCCGGAAGATATAGAGCTAAGCTTTGCCAGTGGGGTGCTAACAATCAAGGCCAGTCCAAAGAGCGTAAATACCGGTCGCAACTATTTGGTTCAAGAGTGGCAGAGCAGTCCTTATTTTCGTAGCCTGCAGCTACCAGAAACTATAGATGTAGACTCAGCGAGCGCTTCTATAGAGGACGGCATACTAAGGATAAACTTCGATAAGAGGAGAAGATCGGAACCTAGGAAGATTCAGGTCAAGATAGGAGGATAAATGGCGCTTAAAGATAGAGAAGAAGCAACTGATCAACATGATCGCCCACGACCCAAGGATAGGTTGGATGGTGAGGGATCTCCTCATGAAGACATGATAAGCTCAAGGCGCATGGCCAGGGAGAGCGAACCACCAGATGCGCCCGTGGGCGATATCACTAATATGGATGTGTTCAGTAAAGAAAGTTACACTGAACATCCTGAAACAGACCCTTTCTTGGATGAGGATAAAGAGGAGAATCGCGATGACTCAAAATCCTAATCCCGAAGACAGCTTCACACATGATCTTAACCCTCAGCCTGAGGCAGGATTCAATTATGGGGACCTAGGGGCAGACACTACCCAGGGAAGACCTGCAGCAGATTATAAGGATCTGGTTGAGCGTCTTAACTGGCTCAGGAAG